>CADBPU010000100.1 GCA_902796635.1 uncultured Eubacteriales bacterium
CCAGCAGCAGTGCTCATCAAAAAAGCATGTGGCATTGAAAAGGGCAGTGGTGCTCCAAACAAAACAAAAGTTGCAAAATTCACAAAAGCTCAAATTAGAGAAATTGCTGAATTAAAAATGAAAGACCTTAACGCTGCAAGCCTCGAGAGCGCAATGAGAATGATTGCTGGCTCTGCAAGAAGCATGGGCGTAACGGTTGAAGAATAGAGTGGAAGAATATAATTCGTTATCACCACAGGAGGATTTATGAAAAAAAGAGGAAAAAGATATTTAGAAGTTGCAAAACTTGTTGATAAGCACGAAGTTTATGATGTTGAAAAAGCAACAGAACTTGCAATCTCAACAAGCAACACAAAGTTTGATGCAACTGTTGAACTTCACGCAAAACTTGGCGTTGATGGAAAAAAAGCAGACCAACAAGTTAGAGGAACTGTTGTTCTTCCAAACGGAACAGGTAAGTCAGTAAAAGTTTTGGTTATCGCAAAAGGTAATGCCGCAGAAGCCGCAGAAAAAGCAGGTGCAGACTATGTTGGTGCAGAAGATATGATTACAAAAATTCAAGGCAATTGGCTTGATTTTGACGTTTGTATCACAACACCAGACATGATGGGTTTTGTTGGTAGAGTTGCAAAAGTTTTGGGTCCAAAAGGACTTATGCCAAACGTAAAAAGTGGCACTGTAACAATGGACGTTGCAAAAGCAGTTGCTGATGCAAAGGCCGGAAAAGTTGAGTATAGACTTGACAAACAAAATATTGTTCACGTTGCAATTGGCAAAGTAAGCTTTGGCAAAGAAAAATTGTTAGAAAACCTTAATGCAGTTATGGATGCACTCATCAAAAGTAAACCAGCTGCTGCAAAGGGTGTTTATCTCAAAAGTTTGGCTCTCGCATCATCTATGGGACCAGGCGTAAGATTTTCTTACAAACAAAATTAATAAATGATAATAAAAAATGACCTTCACGGCCATTTTTTTTGTGCTAAATTAATAAAGTTTTCACAATATTTCGCTTTTTGCCATAATTTAACGAAATAATAGTATTTTAACTGTTATTATTAATGCAGTTATTTATTATGTTGTCATTCTGACCCTACCCAAGTCGTAGACCCTGGAAGAATCCCAACATTACAAATATTATATATAAATATTTGCAAGAAATATTAAACATAAGTATAATAAAATTATGGAATATTATGTTTATATTTTAACAAACAAAGCCAATTCTGTTCTATATACTGGTGTTACAAATAACTTGGAAAGACGCACTTTGGAACATATTTACAAAATAGATAAAAGTGGTTTTGCAGAAAAATATAATTGCAATAAATTGGTATATTATGAGCAAACAACAGATGTAAGTGTTGCAATAGAAAGAGAAAAACAGATAAAAGGATTTACTAGATTTAGAAAAATAAAGTTGATTGACAATTTTAATCCCGAGTGGAAAGATTTGTTTGTTTTGTAATCTAGTTGTGATTATTCAAAATGTTTTGTCATCCTGAACCGAACAGAATTTCTTCCTTTCAATTTTGTGTATAAGTGTATAAGCACCCAATACGCATTGTCATTCTGACATTACTAATCTCTTGACCCTGGAAGAATCTCGGAGCAAAGCGACGGACAATGCTACCAATTTATCACAAATTTTCAAGGCGGGGTAACGCTATGCGACGCC
This sequence comes from uncultured Eubacteriales bacterium, assembly GCA_902796635.1. GTDB lineage: Bacteria > Bacillota > Clostridia > Christensenellales > UBA1242 > UBA9845. Next base: position 1,676 of record CADBPU010000100.1, read on the forward strand.
CGTTCGCAAGCGAAACTTGCCACTGGCAACTTTCTTATTCTTGCTAACCTTTTGAAGGATCTATTCAAATTCGAGCGTATGCGAGAGAGAAGATATTGTTGAGATTCTTCCAGGGTCAAGATATACTGCAGGGTCAGAATGACAGTAAAGAAAACAATGCTGGGTAGTGGTCAGAATGACATTTTATGTTTTGTCATGCTGATACTTCTAATTTCTTGACCATTGAAGCATCTCAACCTTATATACTTTCTCGCAATCTTACTTGTCATTAAAGTAGCAGAGCAAGGATGTAGTAATCTTAAAAACCAAGATTTTCATTTTACTGAATAGGGTGGTTATAAAAATATAATTTCGCAAAAAGTGGTTAAAAAAAATTCAAAAAAAATTAAAAATTTTTCAAAAAAATGCTTAAAAATGTTTTACAAATTTTTTATTCTATATTATACTACACATGAATCAAAAAGAAAGAAAATAATTTTTGTTTCTCTTTGATATATATATTATATATATAATAATAATTTGTTATAGTATATATCAATATAATAGTTCGACAATTTAATACATAAAATGACAAATGATTTTGCAAAAAATATCTGTTTCGCAAAAGCGACCTTTGACGAAAACTCAAATTTCGGCAAAAGGTATAAATATGGTTATTTCAGGTTTGCCAACCTGTGAACAAA
>CADBPU010000101.1 GCA_902796635.1 uncultured Eubacteriales bacterium
ATAGGATTATTTTGGTTGATGAAAACGGCAATATTTGCAATGGCGACCAAATAACTTTGTTTTTTGCAAATATGTATCAAAAATTTGGATTGATGCAATCAAAAAAAGTTGTTGCAACAATTTTGTCTAGTTTTAACTTGCAAACCGAGTTGCAAAAACTTGGACTTGAACTTGTGCGCACAGATGTTGGCGACCATAATGTTGAAAAAGAACTTTCAAAACAAAAATTGCAGATTGGTGGCGAGCAAGCAGGGCATATTATATTGTATGACTATGAAAGAACAGGAGATGGTGTATTTTGTGCAACACAAATTTGCAAATTTTTGAAATTGACGTCAAAGTCAAGCAGTGATTTGTTGTTTTATGACTTTTGTCCACAGCACAGCAAAAACATAATAACAGAAAAAAAATATGAAATAGTTAATAGTCTGGAATTTAAGACAGCAGTGGAAGGTTGTGAAAAACTTTTGCAAAACAAGGGTAGAATTATCACTCGTGCAAGTGGCACGGAAGACATGATACGAATTATGATAGAGCATAATGACACCAATTTGATATATCAAATTTTTGAAAAACTTGAAAAAATAATTAAGGAATTTTGATGTCATAAATATTTGTATTAATTTTATTTTTGTTGTAAAATATAAGCATGAAAGTAGAAAAAACTATAAAAAATGAGCAAAAAATAGCATTTTTTGAAGAATTTTGCTTTGAAAATGAAGATTTTTCAAAAATTGGATTAAAGCCATTTTCTATTTTGCAGATATTTCAAGATGCATCAACAAAGCATGCAGAACAGCTTGGTGTTGGTTTTGAAGCAATGCTATCAAAACATTTGCTATGGATAACAATGCGTATAAAATATGAAATTTTGCGTCTGCCACAAGCAAACGAAATACTCACAATCAAGACATATCCAAGTGGCAAAAACAGAATGGAGTATGACAGAGAATATTTGATTTTTGATGCTGATGGCAACATGATAATCAAAGGTCAAAGCAAGTGGTGTTTGATAAACAGCCAAACAAGAAAGATTGAAAGAATGATTGACAGTCCAATTTTGCTTGACCAAGAACCAATTTATAAAGAAAGATTTTTGAAAAGTGATGATTTTGAACCAAAATTTTTACCTGATGTGAACTATCAAATTAAGCTAGATGATATAGACAACAACGGACACACAAACAACACAGTTTACGCAAAAATGATTGCACCAGTTTTGGAACAACATAGCAAAACAATAAATTTCTTTCAAATAAACTTTTTGAAGGAATCTTTGATTGGGGAGAGAATTGATATATACTCACAAAAAGAAAATGATGATTTGCTAATCTTGGGTAAAAAATGTGAAGGCGAAAAAAGTTTTACGATTGAAATAAAATTTATGTTAAATAATAAAAAATAGGCAAAAATGCCTATTTTTGTTGTAAAAAACACTAAAAATCATATTTTTTTGTGCTTTTTTGCTTTTTACTAACAAAAGCAAAGTGTTCGTTTTTGATTTTTACATCATAAGTTTTGCTTGAAAAAATTTTATCTTTGCAAAAGATTTTTACATTTTTACTTTGCCCAAAATCATCCAAATAAGTTATGTCAAAAATTCTATAACCCAAAATATTAAGCAATGGATTGATATAAAACAAACAGCAGTTGATATATACTACGCCAATAAAAATTAAAATAATTATATACACAAAAAATTCATTAAAATATGAAATATCAAGTGGAATTGCAAACATAACAAAAAGTGAAAAGTATTGCAAAAAATATTGGTCAGTAATTTCTTTGCTCGTTTCAATTTTTATGCTCATAATTTTTGTATTATTCCAAACCGTGTTCCACAAAATGCCGACAGCACCCAAAACAATCATTGTGCCAAGCAAAGCAATATTGAAAGTGTTTAGAAAATTCCATGACAAATTGTTGTTGAAAATATCAACTAAAAGTTTGACTAATAGCAATAAAAAAAGCGGAATAAAAGCCGAAAAATAGAGAAAAATATTTTTGATAAACTTCATATTTTAATGTTTGCCAATTTTTGATTTTTGGAACCAAAAATTCAAAAATTATAAAAAAACATTCAAAAAACAGCATTTTTTTGGATATTTTCATACTTTTTTATTAATTTTGATTGCTTTTTACTTATTATGTAAAAATACTCTTGACAAAAATAAAAATCAGTGTAAAATATAGTTGAGTTAGCCAGATGGTTGCGGGGAGAAATCCACGAGGAAAGTCCGAGCATCGCAGAACAGAGTGCCGGTCAACTGCCGGTGAAGGTGACTTCAAGGAAAGTGCAACAGAAATGTACCGCCACATTGATTTTTTGATATGGTAAGGTTGAAAGGGCGAGGTAAGAGCTCACCGACCTGTTGGCAACAACGGGTGCAATGTAAACCCCACTTGATGCAAGGTAAAATGACGCATAAGTTGTTCGCTTTGTCATATACACCGCTTGAACGTGTTAGAAATATCACGTCTAGATAGATAACCATCAAATACAGAACTCGGCTTATAGACTAACTTGACTCATCAAGCCCCCTTGATGAGTTTTTTTTTGTCTATATCAAGCGAAGCGGATATAGACGTTTGAAAACTAATCAATTTTTTTTGATAGTTTATGTCTATATCAAGCGAAGCGGATATAGACGTTTGAAAACTAATCAACTTGTTTTTAATAGTCAAGTCTATATCAAGCAAAGCGGATATAGGAGTTTGAAAATTCAACAATATATTAATGAGTTTTTTGCATATATGTTATTTGTAATTATATCTAATAAATAAGTTGAACAGTGTTGCATTTGTTTTGTTTTTATGATATCATATCAAAGTTTAGGTATTTTATGAAGGAAATGAAAATTACAAATTCACTTGCATTAAAAGTCTATGATAGTGAAGAATATGTAAAAAACTTGCAAAATATTTATGCTGAATTGAAAAGTGTTTATGATTCTTGGCAAAATGCAACTATAAGAGATTATGTTGAAAATTTGAACAGCGACATATTTTTTGAAAATAAAAAAATATACATCAATATTTTGATGTCCGGAGACGATACGGTCAGTTTTGCTATTTTTTCAAAAAAGAGTAATGCATCTGTGATATTAAATGCGATTTGTACACATAGCGAATATGCAAAACTTGGTTTTGCAACAATACTTTTAAGAGCAAGCGCTTGCAATTTGAAAGATGAAAAAATAAATGAAATTATTATCGATAATAATGATGATATTATACTAAAAAATTTACTAGATAGTTTTGCAAAAGTAGAAAGTGTTGAATATAAAGAAAATGAAAAATTTTGCAAATTTTGCATAAAAAACATAAAAAATGAGCAAATTTTGAGCAAAATTAAGCAATTTTATATATAATTTCTAATTTAAGAAAAAAATATAATTAAAATACGGGGTGAAATTATGATACAAGTGACAGATGTTATGCTTCAATTTGACGGCAAAAAACTTTTTGACGATGTAAATTTGAAATTTACCAAGGGTAATTGCTATGGTGTTATAGGTGCAAATGGTGCTGGCAAAAGTACTTTTTTAAGACTTCTTACGGGAGATTTGCAACCAAGCCGTGGCGATATTTTTGTAAGCCCAAACGAACGTATGAGCGTTTTGAAGCAAAACCAAGAAGCATATAATGACAAAACTGCACTTGAAACTGTGCTTGCAGGACACAAACGTTTATATGAAATTATGAAGGAAAAGGACGCCTTGTATGCAAAGCCAGATTTTAATGAAGAAGATGGACTAAAAGCGGGTGAACTTGAAAACGAGTTTGCTGAACTTGGTGGCTGGGAAGCAGAGAGTAATGCTGAATCTCTTTTGAATAGTATGGGTATTGGTCCAGAACTACATTATACTATTATGGCTGATATAGACCCAAAAATCAAAGTTAAAGTTTTGCTTGCGCAGAGTTTGTTTGGCAATCCTGACATTTTGATTTTGGACGAGCCAACAAACAATTTGGACGCCAAAACTATTATGTGGCTTGAAAATTTCTTGTTAAATTTTGAAAATATTGTTATTGTTGTAAGCCACAATCGTCATTTTTTGAACAAGATATGTACAAATATTTGTGATGTAGACTACGGCAAAATTAATATGTATGTGGGAAATTATGATTTTTGGTACGAAACCAACCAATTACTTCAAAAACAAGCACGCGACCAAAACAAAAAGATGGAGCAAAGGGCAGAAGAACTTAAACAATTTATTGCAAGATTCTCTGCAAATGCATCAAAATCAAGACAGGCGACCAGCAGAAAAAAGGAACTTGAAAAACTTACTCTCAATGATATTGTCCCAAGCAGTAGAAAGTATCCATATGTTGACTTCAAGATGCCAAGAGATATTGGAAACGAGATTTTGACAGTTGAAAATTTATCAAAACCAGGTCTTTTTGAAAATGTAAGTTTTATTGTAAACAAGGGTGATAAAATTGCATTTTTGAGTGATAACTCGCTTGTGCCAACTGCATTATTTAATATTTTAAGTGGAGAAGATGAAGAATACACAGGTGAAGTAAAATGGGGTAAAACCATATCAACGGCATATTTACCACAAAACAATAATAGTTATTTTGAAAACTGTGATTTGAACCTTGTTGAATGGCTTGGTCAATATTCAAAAGAGAGAGATGCAACTTTCCTTCGTGGATGGCTTGGCAGAATGTTATTTTCTGGTGATGATGCGCTTAAAAAAGCAAAAGTCATTAGTGGTGGAGAAAGAGTTAGATGTATGCTTTCTAGAATGATGCTTAATTCTGGCAACGTTTTGCTTATGGACGAGCCAACAAATCATTTGGATTTGGAAAGTATCACAGCACTCAACAATGGCATGATAAACTTTAAGGGTTCAATACTTTTCACAAGTCATGACCAAGAAGTAACACAAACAACAGCCAACAGAATTATTGTTATCAATGGCACAAAGACTTATGACAAACAAATTTCTTATGATGAATATCTTGAAAGTTTGTATGCTGATAAAAAATAAAATTTTATAAAAAATATTAAAAAAACACAAAAAATATAGTAAAAATCTTGCAAAAATTATAATAATTGCAAGATTTTTTGTAATTAATATTAAATTTAATACAACTTAATTATTTTAAGTTCTCAAATCAAACAGTGTTTGCAGTTGACTTTTTAGGTTTGTATAAATAATTATTAGTGTGGTTTTTATTTGCTGATCAGTTGTTTTTGTAATCAGTGAAAATACCAAGTTGTGAATGTGATAAACTCTGTCATACATTTGAAAAAGTGCTTTGGTATAATCTTTTGATAGACTGATACCACCACCATTAAAAAATGGCACTCTGTTTCTATCTGTAATTTTTCCATAGATATTTAGCATAGCAAGAGATAAAATTTCCATTTGATTTCTCAAATTCAAAATGGTCGACTGATCTTCTGGTGGCGCTATTCTTTCAAGTTCTCCATATCCACGTATTGCTTTAAGCATTTCAATATATATTCGTCTTGCAAGCAATCTGTTAGATAGTGCAGGTACAAAATATCTTTTTTGTGGGGCAGGTGGTGCATAGTCATATTCAAGTGTTGGCAAAGTGCTTGGCATATTTGAAAGTAAGTTTGACAAAGCAACTTCCGTTGTAGTTCTTGTGGCTTCAACTTTTTCCAAATTTTCATCTTTTTCTGCTGTTATATCGCACACGTCTGCATTATTTTCTATTTCCATAAAAAACTCCTTTGTATAATATATGACAAAGAAGCTTTGTTTATGAGATTAATAATCCACAACTCCCAAAAAATTGATTATTCCACAATAGATGGAGTAGCACATTTTATTTTGATATTGTTCATTGTTTAGATTGGCTTCTTCTTCTGGATTACTTAAAAATCCACATTCAACAATCACACCAATGGGTGATGTATTATTCAAAATATAATAGTCGCCTGCAAGTGTAAGTTCTCTTGCATTATCAAAATTTGCAACAAGCATATCCCGAATGCTGTTTGCAAGTTTTTGGCTGTCTTCTTTATCTTGTTCAAAAAAAACTTGTGCACCATTTTCATG
>CADBPU010000102.1 GCA_902796635.1 uncultured Eubacteriales bacterium
AGCAATTTGAGCGTTTATAAACCAATTGAAACAGAAGAAGATTTATTAAATATTCGTTCTGGTGGTCAATATATTATTATTAAAGATATATATTTGACAAGGAAATGGAATCCAAAAAATCTTTCAAATATTAAACTTACAAGTGCAAAGCGTGAAGATGGCTTGGGCATTATAAATGGCTACAATAATTCACAAAGTATTTATTATGCTATCTATAACATTAATATTATTAGTATAAATTCAAGTAATGACGATGCAGGATTCTTTGCAACATTAAACAATTCAAGCATTTCAAACGTTAATTTTGTATTTGGTACAACATTTGATGATGCATATGATAGTGAAAGACACTGGACGGGAACGGAAAGCAGTTTAGGATTTAATGTTAGTGCAAAAAATGCAGGATTGCTTATAGGAAATTTGGCACAGAATTCAATTATTAATAATTGTAATATTTACTTAAATAATAATGAAAATACTAAATATAATATAAATACAAAAAGTAATATTGAAGAATTTGATTACAGGACATATAACTTTGGTGGTTTAATTGGTAATTGTGATAATAAAATGGGCAGTTCAACCATAGTTCTCAATAGTGTTTATGGTGGAAGCATTTTAGATGTTGGAGTGAAGACTTATGATTGTAATTACAATAACGATACAACAGAAATAAATGTATCAATTAATGATTATGATTACGATGATGGAATTAATCAACTCAACTTTGGTGGTTTGTTAGGATATAGTGTCATAACAGAGTTGGGACTTAATCTCAACAAAGTTGTGAATTTGCAATTATCAGTTAAGAGAAATACAACAAGTGTTGTTGAAATCTCATCATTAAATATTGGTGGACTTTTGGGAAATGCAATTTCAAATGCACTTGATGGCAACAAAGTTGATTATACCAAAATTAAAACTGATGACACTAATATAACAGCAACAAATATACATGTTGGTGGTATTATTGGATTAAATTATGGCGTTGATATTATTAATTCTGAATTTGATGGGGATATTGATATTGATGCTACATCAACTGAAACCGCTTCTATTGGTGGATTGGTTGGATTAGCAAGTGAAGGGCCTAATATTACAGATTGTGCTGTTAATAGATTAAATGAACAAAATAATTTTGAATACTTTGGAAATATTACTGTAAAAGGTACGCATTACTTCCTTTATGTTGGTGGTTTGATTGGTGAAGTAAATCATGGAAGAATAAGTGCTTCAAATTCGAAATCAATATTCAATTCTATATCAATTGATGGTAATAATCTAAACGTAGAGAACAATTTATATATTGGTGGATTTGTTGGTGCAGTAAGTCATGAAGATGATAACTTATTTGAAAACTGCTTATCAATGGGTAATATAGATTACACTTACAATAGTACAATTGAGAATAATTCTCACATTGCGGGATTTATAGGTTGTTGTTCAAACGGAAGCAGTAATACAACCGGCAATACTTCAATAATTAATTGTATTTCTAATGTAAATATAGAATTAAGTGGTTTGAATGATATTGCAAATGGAATCCACTATATTTCTGGATTTGCTGGAAATAATATTAAATCTATAAAAAATTGTATTTCACTTGGCGAGATTTATAGTAAAGAAATAATTGAAACCACATCATGCTATTTTGCAGGATTCACAACAAGTAAAGGTTTGACGCTTGATAAAAATTATTCATTTACAACTATGAAGATTATTAGCAGAATTCATCTAAGAATGGTTAAAAATATACGAAGGTATTATTATTTTATCACGTCAACATCATTTAATAAAGGTGAAGGTATAAATTATAACTATAATATAAGTGGTCTTGATGGCGAAAGTCAGTTTGGTGTAGAAACATCATACGCTGAATTGATTGGTAGAAGAAACAATGCTCAATTATTATTGAAAAATATATTGTATAATTCATCAAAAATTTTCTTAAAAGAATATTCATATCTCGCAACACTTGGCAAGGTTGATTTCTCAAAGGGTGAAGATGATGCCGATGTAAAGACATTCTTTGAATATCCTGACTATATGGGATATGGCTCAAAAGTCTATCCATTTGCAATAAATAGTCAAGATGATGCAAATGCATATCTCACAGAAGTAAATAATAAATCAAACGTGTACTTCTTGCTTACAAGTTCATTTGAATTAAGTAATTCTATTGATGAATTAAAAGCAAATTTGATATCAAATGATTCTTATGTCGCAAGCACAATTTACTTATCAAAATCTATTGATGTTGCAGAAAATAGTATGATTTCTGGTGTTGAACTTTGTCCAAAACGACTCAATGCAGAAATGGATTCTATAATTAATGAAAACAATGGATATTTGTTCAACACAGTCTCAACAGGAAGAATAAAAGCATCAAATTCAACAACGTCAATGTCTGGTTTTGTAAAAACCAATAATGCCTTGATTAATTCATGTCTGTCTATGACATATATTGATGCTAACAACAGAGACAGTGTCTCAACAGCAGGATTTGTTTATACAAATAGTGCTGATGGTGTTCTATATCGTTCAGCAGCAACAAATGTATTCTACAATCTCAGTCCATACGCGGAAGACTCACATTCTGGTTTCGTAAGCAATCTTGCAAACTTTGATAATATATACTCTTGCTTTGCATCTCCAAGCATGTTTGACATTGACATTCAGGATGACGGCGATGTGGTATTCTCAAATATTTATGGATTCAATAAACAAATGGAATTACCTCTAATTTTTGGATTTGAACCTGAAGAATATCCATGCAATTGCAAATTTGATATTTCTTCTATTGGAAGAGTAACAAAATATATTCTCTACCATTCTGATAATGTTATGCTTGAAACAGTTTATGGCGACGATGCATTGACTGCAACAGAAAACTTGTTTGGCAAAGATTCTGGGCTTTACAGTTATTCATTTGAAGACCAAGACACAACTCCAACTGCAAATATGTTAAATTATGGTTATGCAACGCCGACATCATTCAAAAAGACAACTGCTTATGATAGTGAAGTATCATTTAATATTAATACGTATTATTCAAATTTGAATGGCGATAAATCAGCTAATGATTTCGCAACTTACAACACAGGCGACAACACAGCACAAAATCCATACAAAATAAACAATGTTGAAAGATACAACTTTTTGATGAATATGTCTGATTCTTATGCACTTGACAATGGCCTAACAAGAACAATTTATTTGCAATTAGTAAACAATATCAATTGTCAATATTTGTCAAATGATACTTACATAACAAGCAAAGCATGGAGAGGCACAGATGGCTCAAAATATAGTATTAATAACAAAAATGTTTATGCATTATATAACCTTATACTTGATAGTATTGATCCGCAAACAAATGGTGAACATAAATTTTATGTATCTCTTATCACATCAAATGAAGTAGCTTTGAATAAATTTGGTGTTGTTGGCCATTTTAGATCTAGTCTTGATGCAGCTTACTATGTAAATAGTTCAGGTACAGATTTTGTATTTGTAAATCTTGATGGCGCAAGTTTGATTGTCGGAGCGGCAACAAATTTAACGGCCACAAATTGTTATGCAATTTATGATAGAGATAATCCATGGATATTATCTGTAAATAATTTTGGACTTTTGGTTGCTACAGCCACTGGTACAGGAGAAATTATAGATTGCTTTGCTTCTGGAAATTTAAGATTTGGAGATAGTGCTAGCACATCGTATTCAGTTAGTACTGGTGCATTCTACGCAGGTATGCTTGCAGGAAGTCTTGGTAAATATACAATAGATAGTTGTTTTACCACAGGTACATTTGATGTGAGACTTGAACAAGAAAGAAAAGTTTATTCTTATATCGGTGGCTTGTATGGTAGTATTTCTAGACCATGTGTTTATACCCAAGTAGTAGTTTATGACTATGGTTTAGTTAATAAGAAAGACGCATATAGAATGACACCAAATGTTAGAAATAATTATTCATTAGTATCTATTATGAATACAAAAAGTTTTGTAAAAACCGATGCAATTGGTCATGCAAACGTAAATTTTTCCAATGGACCTATTGCGATTGAGACTAATATTGGATTTGTAAATCCTCTAAATAACGAAAAAACAGGCAAAAATTATTACAATGAAGGCATATCGTTGTGTAAGAGCATCGGTGCATCAGTATTATCTAATAAAATAATTAATAATGGTCCTTCAAATAGTGAAGAATTAAGCATAAAAGAAATGCTTTCAAGTTTGAGTGATAAATTAACCACCTATAAACGTGAAAATCTAATTAAACAGAATTTTCAAGCAAGTGAATATCACTTCCCAATACAAAAATCATTTGTTAATAACAAAATTGTATACAGATGGCTACAAATCAAAGATGACCAATTAACAGGTTCAAGAATGAGTCCTGTTGAAGTAAACAGCAGTTTGTCTGTTGCAAACGATAGCACAAAACATTATTACTTAACCAAATCATTTACAAATATAGGTTCTTCAACAAAAATTTCAGCAAAAATGTTTGTCGCTGATTTATACAATCAAGATAACATAGTTTCTCGATATAGCATTTCTTCACAATCAACAGACACTCCATTGTTTAATAACTTTGAAGAAGGTTCCGTTGTTTCAATGCTTACCTTAACAAATAGACCACTTGTTGATACATTTAGGGGTTATGCATACAAAATAACCATCAATGGTGGCTTTACAACGTATAGTGATAATGGATATGTCTTTGCAAGAGAAGTGGCTAATCGTGCTGTGTTCCACACCTGTACATCTGATGTTGAATTGACTGTTAGTTCGTATTACGCGTTTGCGTATGAAGAAAAATACAAAAATAGCGTTTCAGCTTTTGTTGGGTATACTGCACGTTATGGAAAGTATGTTTTCCATAATCTTACAATAAAAGGCGATATAACAATTTCGGGTTCTTCGTCAATTGCAGAGACGGCTCCAATTAGCGGTGTTGCATATGCTTATGCGGCATACACAATGTCTGGCACAAACGAGATATCATTATCAATAAATCAAAGCGATAATGCAGTTTTCAATAATAATGTATGTGTTGGTGGCTTATCAGCTGAATTAATAAATACTATTAATTTTGCATCTGGCACAACAATAAAAATCGGTGATTTTGATATTGATATAAATTATCCATCATTTGATGATACCGAAGATGAATATGGAAATTATGAAAACGAAGAAAAAGCTCTTCATGTTGGAGGTTTGATTGGCAATGCTAAAAATGATTTAGCCCTATCTAATTGTGGTATTATATGTAATAGTTCTAAATTCAACATTTCAAACACTCACATTAGTTATAACAATGGCGATAGAAATAGATCATATGTTGGTGGCGTTGTTGGTAGTTTATATGGATTCTATTATAACTTAACAAATATTGATATTGCAGGAACGCTTACTGTTGAAAATGATTCTGAAAATAATGTGTGCTATGTTGGTGGTGTTGTTGGATATGGAAAATATAATGGCTCTGAATCATCACTAAAAAATATAGTTTCTTATTTGAACTTATATGTTGGAATAAAAACTGAAGATAGTACTTGTTATGTTGGCGGAATTGTTGGTGTTGCAAACAAGATCAATTTAGAAGGCATTGAAATGTATGGTGCGGTTGTTGCTGTATCACAAGCTTCTGGGATGTCATATTATTTACACTATATTGGTCCAATTGGTCCATTTGATCCACATGGTCCTGAAATTCCTGGCGGCCCTGACATTCCAGGACCTGGTCCGGGTGGTCCAAGAAACTTAATGTCTGCTGAGATAACACGAGGTACAGATATATATATTCCAGGTGGTGGCGGTTCAACAGTAAAAGATAAAGGTGGAATATCTTATGATACAATATACTATCCTAAAAAAGATTTAATATGGCCATCAATGTTTGCTACTGATTGTAGAGAAAAGAGTGATAACATTCCACTTGCTGTTGGTGGTATCTGTGGTTTCTATAATGCACTAGCTGATTATAATGAAATTAAAAACCCAAGGAATATTTATATAAATGATGGAACATATACCAATGGTATTATTGGTCTTATGACAAACACAGATGCAATTTGCAGAGTTGGTGGCTTTGCAGGACTAGCATATTTGAATGACTGTTATTATAACGAAGGTAATTGGAAATCTTTTAACAATAATTTTAGTTTTGATTCAATAATAGAAAATAATATTAAATCTACTGGTGATGTTTATTCAAATCGAGTCACAAATTATTTTGATTGTTATGTAGCAACACATTATAGAAGAGTTCCTTGGCCTTCTTCGAGTCCAATTGCAGGATATGATGGAAAAGATACGGATATTATAAATACATTACTTGACGATGATGAGTACTATTTTATCAATTTGTATATTACTGGATATGAAGGTTTTGCGAGATATGATGCTTCAGCGACTCCATACGTATTTATAAGTGGAGATCAAAATGAATGGAAGAAAGACAAGTATTATCAACAAAAAATGGCTTTTGCAGGAACAATAATCAATGGCACAATAACAAATTGCTCTTATTTTGGATTAGACAATCAAAATTGGCCATTTAATCTGCAAAACATATTAAGAGGCAAAGGTCAAGCGGGATATTTCTTTGGTGGAATGGTAAGAAATAGCGAAAGAGAATCGTCATATAATTATGATAGTTATTTGACAACGTAATCATATAACTTAACTTTGATTTGACACTTACTACAAAAAGTTTCCCAGGTTCTTTTCAAAAATCTGGGACCATTGCAAAACATATATTTAGGGTTTTGCTATTATTCAACAAATTTATAAGTTTACACGAGGTGCTTATGAAAAACATAAGAAAAATATTTGTGATTATCTCATTAATGCTGGTTTCACTATCGGGCATGCTTTTTGGATGTGCTGATAAGTATAGCGATATGAAGATTGAAACCGATTTGGACTCAAACCAAATTGAATTGTTTTTGGGGGATGACTTAACAGAAGCTCAAAAGAGTTCAATTACATTTAATGCAAGTGTTTCTGGCGTTGGGGCAAATGTTAGTACCATTCTTAAATACAATTTAAGTGGCAATAATTTAGTCACAATTGATTTTGTAAACAATCAAGCAACGGGGAAGACTGAAATCACATTAAA
>CADBPU010000103.1 GCA_902796635.1 uncultured Eubacteriales bacterium
ATGGAAAGCTCCTGCTGCCATGAACAAGATATAATCTGTTTTTACTGTGCCATATTTTGTTGTTACAGATGTTCCTTCAACAAAAGGTAGTAAATCTCTTTGTACGCCTTCTCTTGAAACATCAGGGCCCTTGCTGTTTTCTTTGCTTGCAATCTTATCAATTTCATCAATAAAAATTATGCCTTCTTGCTCAACCCTTTCAATTGCTTCACTGTTTACTCCATCAAGGTCCAAGAGTTTGTTGCTTTCTTCATCACCCAAAAGTTGTTTTGCCTCTTTTATTGTTACTTTTCTTCTCTTTTTTCTGCCACCACCCGGAAACATTCCATCAAAAATGCTACCAAGACTGATTTCAGCATTGCCACCAGCAATCATTTCTATATTTTTTGGTTGTTCTTTTACATCAATCTCAACATATTCTGCATCATAATTGCCCTGTTGCAACTCTGCCATTATTCTTTGGCGGTCAAGGTTTTCATCCACTCCTTCAATTCTTTTGTTTGGATATATCATTGAAAAGAGTTTCTCGTTTACTATTCTTTCAACTTTTGATTTTACTTCTTTAAGTTTTTCATCTTTAACCATTCTAACAGCAACTTCAACAAGGTCTCTTATCATGCTTTCGCAATCTCTGCCAACATATCCAACTTCTGTGTATTTAGTAGCTTCAACTTTGATAAATGGTGCTTTCACTAGTTTTGCAAGACGCCTTGCAATCTCAGTTTTACCAACACCTGTTGGACCTTTAAGAATAATGTTTTTTGGCATTATATCTTCTCTTTCTTGCGCAGAAAGTTTACTTCTTCTGTATCTATTTCTTAATGCAACAGCTACTGCTTTTTTGGCTTCTTCTTGACCAATGATATATTTATCAAGCTCTGCAACAATTTGTTTTGGTGTCAAGTTCATATTAAACCTCCTCGATTGTGATGTGATGATTTGTAAATATGCAGATATTTCCAGCAATTTCTATTGCTTTTTGTGCTATTTCTCTTGCAGAAAGTTTTGTGTTTTCAAGCAATGCTTGGCCAGCAGCAAGCGCATAATTTCCGCCACTACCAATTGAGCAAATGCCACTATCTGGTTCTATGACTTCACCATTGCCTGAAATCATAAACAAGTTATCTTTGTCAGCAACAATCAAAAGTGCTTCTAACTTTCTCATAATTTCATCATTTCTAAATTGAAGTGCAAGCTCAACAGCACTACGCATCAAATTCCCATTAAATTTGTTGAGCATATCTTCAAATCTGTTTGAAAGTGAAAAAGCATCTGCAACTCCACCTGCAAAACCTATGATAACTTTATCGTTATATATTCTTCTAACTTTTACTGCATTGTTTTTCATGACAACACTTTGACCAAGTGTCACTTGTCCATCACCTGCAATTGCAGTTTTTCCGTCTCTTTTTACGGCTATAATAGTTGTTCCTCTAAATTGTTCCATAAATTTCTCCTGATTAAATTTTAACACAAAATTGATAATTATAAAAATGATAATCAAAAAAAATATGCAATTCTTTTCAAAAACTACATATTTTTTGCTTTTTGCTTTATTTCTTGCAGGGCTATTTCTGCTCTTTCAATCTTTTCTTCGCCATTATGACTGATAATTCCCCAATTTGAATTCATTGGTTGAAAACCATTTTGGTTTGCAGTTGCGATATATTCACTGAGTGAACCAATAGCAGTTTTGTTTGAAAATTCAACAAATGATTTGTTTTTTAGCATATTTGCCATATTTAATGCTGCATAAAGTCCACTTGAAATACTTTCAACATAACCCTCAACTCCACTGAGTTGACCTGCAATAAAAATATTTGGATAATTTTTAAGTTGATAAAATTTGTTGAGATGTTTTGGCGCATTAATATATGAATTTTTGTGCATCTCGCCATATCTCACAAATTCTGCATTTTTCATTGCTGGTATAAGTGAAAATACTCGTTTTTGCTCGCCATAAAGCATATTTGTTTGACAACCAACAAGATTGTATAAATCATTAAAATTACTCTCTTTTCTTAGCTGCAAAACGGCATATGGCATTTTGCCTGTTTTTGGGTCAATCAAACCCTTTGGCTTTAATATTCCAAACAAAAGAGTCTTAAAGCCACGTTTTGCACTTATTTCAATTGGCATACAACTTTCAAATACTTTTTTGTTTTCAAAATCGTGAAGTTCAACAGTTTTTGCTTTGATTAGTTCTTCATAAAAAACTTGATATTCTTCTTTTGACATTGGGCAATTAATGTAATCGCCTTCTTCTCCACCCTTATCATATCTATTTGCAATAAAATATGAGTTTTGGTCAAGACTTGATTTGCTGACTATTGGTGCAATTGCGTCAAAAAAGTATAGGTCATCATTTCCTAATAGTTCTTTTATATTTTCAAGCAATTTTTCATCAGTAAGTGGTCCTGTTGCAATAATTGTTGGAATTGTTGTGTCAATTTCTTCAACTGTTTGATAATATATTTTTACATTTGAAAAAGATTTAATTTTTTCAGTGATTTTTTGAGAAAATAATTCTCTATCAACACCAAGAGCTGCCCCACTTGGAACACTGACTTCATCTGCTGTTTTGATGACCAAACTATCCAAAATTCGCAATTCTTCTTTAAGTAGTCCACAAGAATTTGTCAGTTCGTTGCTTTTTAGTGAATTGCTACAAACGAGTTCGGCAAAATTTGGATTTTTGTGTGCCGGACTAAATTTTACTGGTTTTTGTTCGTATAATTCAACTTCAAAACCCCTTTTTGCAAGTTGATATACTGCTTCTGCCCCCGCAAGCCCACAACCAATAACTCTAACAGTTTTATTCATCAAATTCTCCATTTGTATTTTGATTGTTTTTGTTTGCATCACTTTGGTCGAATTGTTTTTTTGTTATTAATTTATAATCGCAACTTTCGTTGCTACAATGTTTGATTATATTATTTTTTGTTTCGTGTTGCACCAAATGACAATCACACTTTGGACATTTTTCATCAAGTGGCAAATCCCAGCTTATAAACTTGCAATCTGTGTAATCTTCACAAGCATAGTACAATTTGCCTTTTTTGCTCTTTTTCTCCAAGACGTTTTTTCCACATTTTGGGCATTTGCAAACAACTTTTGATTTTTCTTGCAATGGCTTTATATTTTTACATTTTGGATAGTTAGGACATGCCAAGAATTTGCCAAATCTACCATTTTTTATAACCATCATAGAACCACATTTATCACATGCAACATCGCTGACAACTGGTTCTTCTTTTTCCATAAATGCAGTGTTATCTCCATTCGCAATTTTGAGTTGTGGCAAGAATTTGTCATAAAATCTTGATATTAGTTTGTGCCAATCTTCTTTTTGGGTTGCTATTTTATCAAGACCTTCTTCCATATTTGCAGTAAAATCGACATTGATTATACTTGCAAAATATTTTTGCAAAAGGTCTGTTACATCAAAGCCAAGTTTTGTTGGTTTTAATGCCTTACCTTCTTTTTCAACATATTTTCTTGTGCTTAATATTGTGATTGTTGGGGTGTATGTTGCAGGTCTGCCAATGCCGTTTTCTTCCATTGCTTTGATGAGTGTTGACTCTGTGTATCTTGGGCTTGGCTTTGTGAATTTTTGTTCTGGCAACAATTCCAAAAGTTTGAGTTTGTCTCCAACAGAAAGTTCCGGCAATTTTGCTTCTGCTAGCTCTTCATCTTCTTGCTTTTTATATTCTTGATAAATTGCAGTGAAACCAGCAAACTTTGGCGTTTTTCCGGTTACTTTGAATTGGCAATCATTGCACTCAATTTCAGCCACAACAGAGTTATATGTTGCTTCTGCCATTTGACTTGCAAAAAATCTCTCATAAATGAGTTTGTATAACTTATAATTTGCAGGGCTTAGATATTGTTTTACGCTTTCTGGTGAAATTTCAAAATGTGCTGGTCTTATGGCTTCGTGTGCATCTTGTACATTTTCGCCCTTACTTTTGTATATATTTGGTTTTGAAGGATAATACTCTTCACCAAATTTTTCTATAATAAACTTTTTTGCATTTATTCTTGCTTCTTCACTAACACGAACAGAGTCTGTTCTTATGTATGTGACAAGAGCAACTTTACCTTCTGCACCAAGATTTACACCTTCATATAGTTCTTGCGCGCAAGATGTTACTTGTTTAAGCGACATTCCAAGTTTGTTGATGGCATCTTGTTGCATAGAGCTTGTTGTAAAAGGTGCTGGTGCGTGGCTTTTTGTGGTTGACTTTTTTGCAGATTTTACAATCCACTCGCCATCTTTAATATGATTGATAACCCTATCCATCATTTCTTTGTTGTGTAGTTTAATCTTTTTGTTTGTTATGGTTGTGAGAAGTGCTTTGAAACTTGGTTTTTGATTAGGTTTTTCTAACTTTGCACCCAAAGACCAATATTCTTCTGGCACAAAGTTTAAGATTTCTCTTTCTCTGTCAACAACAAGTTTTA
>CADBPU010000104.1 GCA_902796635.1 uncultured Eubacteriales bacterium
AAAAAACATATCAGTTTTTTTTGATTTATATTTTGGGTATTTACAAATTATTATTTATGTATTATAATAGTGTATAGGATATACATGAAAGAAACTTTTAAGAATATTTTACCTTTGTTAAAAAATAATAAATCCAGAAATGGACATGATTTTTTATACTTAAATAGTTCAAATGATATATTAAAATCAAAAAGCAGAGATAGACAAAAAAAAGCTACGGATTTTAGTATAATAAATGCTCAAAACGCTGTCGCAAAAAATGGTAAATATTTTGGATGGTATAGATTGAGCGATAGCAAAGAAAATGGTTTGAAATTTACTTATGCAATCAGTCCAGATGGAAATTTAGAAATTTTTGGTAATGATGCAATTTATTGTGGTTTTGCACCATGTGTCAATATTAGAATACCAAAAAATTATAGTATAAAAAATTATGAAAACAATTTTTCAAAAGTAAATAGTTTTCTTTCAAAAATAAAAAGAGAAAAACCAGTTATAAAACTTGGCGCATATCCACAAACTTATGTCAACAAAGAACTTTCAAATTATTTGGAAAAATGCTTTAATAATGGCAATCTAAAAGATGGCATGGTTGCAACTGGAAGATATTATACATGCAATGGAAATTTGATACATGATAATGGCTTTTTTGAAAAGAGATGCCCAGAATTTGAAATTGATGGCAAAAGATACGTAAGATATCATCAAAAAAAGGGTGTAATCAATGTAAATGGTAGAATTTATAGAGATGAAAACATGGGATGGTTCAAAGTAGAGCCAGTAGAGTTTATTGTTAAAAATTGGTCAAAAATGCCAACTTATATCAATCCAAAAGGCACGAATGAAGATATTGAATTTAATTTAGAGACAAAAAATATTATGTTTTCTGGCATATCTTTTGGCAATAACTCTTATGAAGATAGTTTTGTTAAAAAGTTTATGAATGAAACACTTTTGAATGAAATATTTAATCCTGAAAGATTTGCCATTAATGTTTTAACTATTCCAAAATATGTAAAAATGATTGCTTCAAATGCTTATGAAGGTTGCGTATCATTAGATAAAGTTGTCATTCATAAGGATGTAAATTACATTGGTGAAAATGCATTCAAATATTGTAATTTTAGATATTTTTTGCAGGATAAAAAAACTGACGAAGTTTTACTTCAAAAAGAAAAACCAACAGATTTTAGCAATTATAACTACATTATTGATTTATCAAAACTAAAAAAATGCATACAAGGTAGTGATTATGATGTAATCCTAAATTGTTTTACTGATAAAGAATATGATAAATTAAATGATTATAAAACATTAATTGAAAAATTATCAAAAGCAGATTTATCAGTTCCTTTCACATTCATTAAGAGATTGGAACAATCAAATATATTAAATAAGTTTTTAGCAAACGATTTTAGATTTTTGAAAAATGAAATACCAAATATTAGCGAAATTTTGAATTCTTATCCAGAAGACCATAGAGTATCATTTTATGATTTTGCAACTGCGTTTGGTTGTTTTGAACATAGTCCTATTTTGGATAAAAATGGCAAACCAACAAACTATTTGATTGCTCAAAAAGCATGTTCTGTTCTTGCTCAATTATTAAAATCAAAACAATTAGATATAGAAAATATACATTATTTATTATCTGCTTCAAAAGGATTGATGACATATAATTCTCGTGTCAATCAAGATTTTATTAATTTCTTGTCAATAAAGGGTAAACAAAACAACTTTGAAAATTTAGAAATGCTACTTTCTTTGGAAGATGAATATAGGGGTTGCTTTGCAAATGCAATGTGTAGATTTTCAAACGCTATGAACATGAGAAATCAACCAGATGCAGAGTCAGGCATAAAAAAATTGCCATGGAAAGAAGTTTTTATTAGATTACAAAGTCAATATGATTTTGAAAATGTAACATATGAAAGTTGGCCTATTGCAAAGTTGTTTTCGGAATTAAAAATTGAAGATCAATGCATGTTTGATACAGCAAAACATATATATGAAAAAGCCAAAAATGCTGGTATAAATAGTCATATTTTGCAGGTACCATTAAAAGAAAAATCAGTTCAAGAATCAATCGAAGAAATAAAAAATGAGACCGAAAACCAATTAAAAGTAAGTCGAGATGTGATTGATGATTTGTATGCAAAGAGTTTTACTTATGAATTCCTTGATAAGCTTGACCCAAAAAATGTCATTATTGGAACTTATTGCAGTTGCTGTGCTATTATTGGTACAAATTTGTATGGTTCAAAGATTGCTGAAAGCACAGTTGTGGCACCTGATGTTCAAAATCTAGTTGTTAGAGATGCAAGAAACAACATTGTTGCAAAAGCTGCAATGTATGTCAACAAAAGTAAAGGTTATATAGTATTTAATGATTTTGAAATCAATGAAAAATACAGAAAAAATGAAAAAGGTGCTGGAATTTATAATGATTATAGTTTAAGTGAAACTGGCATAGCAAGAGATGAGATTTTCAATGCTTTTATGCGTGGACTTCATGATTTTATTAAAGAATATGACAAAGAAAATCCAGAAAAACCAATAAGAATAGCAACAGTTGGTAATGGATATAATAGATTAAAGCAACAATGTGCAAGATTTAAGATTGCAACAAATAACTTAAAAGTTCCATTTGAATATAATTTTGCTGATGCAATGGACCAACAAAATATTTTATATGAAAATAAAAATGAAATAATAACTGATGATTTTGTTTTGGAAAGTAAAGAATCTACAAAAGGGGGAATATAATTATGGAAAAATTAACCCTAAAACAAACAAAATTATTGGGACTAACTCTCGAACTTGATTTGAAGGCAAATGAATACAAAAATCTTTGCAAGGAGTTTGACGAACTTAAATCAAAAAATCTAGACCCAAATGCTGATGAATATGTCATTTTGCGAGACAAATTCTTAAAAAATCAAGAGAGTATAAAATCTATAAATGAAAAACTTAAAAAATTGCAAGAAAACTAAACACAAACAAATCCAAAATTGGATTTGTTTTTTTTATTTATTATATAATTATTGTGTTTGACAAAAAAATGCTATAATGATAAACTTATCTTGTTTTACGGAGACTTTATGAAAAAACAGATAGAAAAATTAATTTTTAATACTTGCAAAAAATTGGGATATCAAATTGATAGTGCTGATGTCAGTTTTTCAAAACTTCCAGACATTTGCGACTATCAAAGTAATATATGTTTTGCACTTGCCAAAAAAGTTGGCAAAGCACCTTTTTTAGTTGCACAAGAAATTGTTCAAAATATACAAAAAAATGATGATTTTGATTTTGTTCCTGCCATGCCGGGATATATCAACATTGTTGTAAAAAATTCCACATTTTCTCAACTTGCAAATCAATTATTAAATGATAAAAAATCTGGTGTTGAAGAACAAGAAAAAAAGCTCAATGTTGTCATGGACTATGGTGGTGCAAATGTTGCAAAAGAGTTGCACGTTGGTCATCTTTGTTCTCCTATAATTGGAGAGAGTATGAAGCGTCTGTACAAACTTTTGGGACATAATGTGGTTAGTGATGCACATTTAGGCGATTGGGGACTGCAAATGGGACTAACAATTTTGCAACTTAAAGAAGACGGTTATTTGGACTACTATTTTTCAGGAAAAGGGGAAGAACCACAAATCTCTTTTGATTTGCTCAATGTTTGCTATCCAAAAGCAAGTGCAAGAAAGAGTGTTGACCCAGATTTCAAAAAGATGGCAGACGACTTCACAAAGTATATTCAAGACAAACAAGAGCCATACTTCACAATATATAAAAAAATCAGGGCAATGTCAGTCAAAACTATTGAGAGATTGTATCAAGAATTAGGTGCAACTTTTGATGTTTGGTATGGCGAAAGTTCTTGTGCAGACACAACAAATTTTATTGTTGATATGTTTGTCCAAAAAGGCCTTGCAAGAGAAAGTGAAGGTGCACTTGTTGTTGATGTTGCAAGAGAAGGTGAGCATATTCCACTTCCAAAACAGAGTGAAGATGAAGAGCAGAGATACAAAAATCCAATGCCACCAGCGGTAATCAAAAAATATAATGGTGCAGACCTTTATGCAACAACAGATATTGCAACAATATATATGAGAAATCAAGAGTTTAACACACCAGACGAAATAGTATATTTCACAGACAATCGTCAAAGTTTGCACTTTGAGCAAGTGTTTAGATGTTGCAAACTTGTGGGTATATCTCCAGAAAATCAAAAACTTATTCACATTGGTTTTGGTACAATGAAGGGTAAAGATGGAAAACCTTTCAAAACTCGTGAAGGCACAACAGTAAAACTTGAAGACGTCATCAATTTGTTGATTGAAAAATCAAGTGAAAAATTGCAATCAAATGGCTTGACTCCAACAAGAGAATTAGCCCTACAAATTGGCATAGGAGCCATGAAATATGGTGCTTTGAGCAATTATGTTTCAAAAGACTATGTGTTTGATTTGGATAGATTTTTGTGCTTTGATGGTAAAACAGGCCCATATATTCAATATATGATTGCACGTATCAATTCAATTTTGAGTAAATCACAAGAAGAAATTGGAGAAATACTTGTTCGAGAAAAGGAAGAAAAACAAATTCTTGTAGATATCTTAAAACTCAACGCATCATACTATCAATGTTTTCAAGAAAAGTCTATGAATAGTTTGTGTGCATCTGTTTTTGACCTTGCAAGCAGTTTTTCAACTTTTTATAACAATCACAAAATTTTGACAGAACAAAACGAACAAAAAAGAAAGAGTTATTTGGCACTTATCACACTTGTGAGAAATGTGCTTAAACAAGCACTTTGGACTCTTGGCATAGAAAGCCCAGAAAGGATGTAAAAAATATATTTTTGCAGTAAAAAAATTACAAGCAAAATATTGACAATGTTTTTTTTATTTATTATAATTTTGCTTGTATATGGTTTCTTAGCTCAGTTGGCACGACGCGTTAAAGA
>CADBPU010000105.1 GCA_902796635.1 uncultured Eubacteriales bacterium
GGGGATTTTTGTGGAGCTAATGACGGGACTCGAACCCGTGACCTCTGCCTTACCAAGGTATTGCGCTACCGACTACGCCACATCAGCATGGGTCAAAATGACCTAAATTTTGTTGTTTTTTGAAAATTTGATTTTACCATTTCTTGTCTTACCAAGGCAGTGCACTACCTGCTGTGCTACATTAGCATGGGTCAAAAAAGACCAAATTTTTATTAAATTTTAGGGGTCAAAAAAGTCAAAAGGTAGAGTTACCAAGTCAGTGCGTTTTAGGTTTGGATATAATTCAATTTATAAATATTTTATATTCAAAATTTATTTTTAGATTAGATTTTTTATTATTTCATTATATATAAAAAAATCAACTGATTTATCAGTTGATTATGGTGCACTAGAAGGGACTCAAACCCCCGACCTTCCCCTTAGGAGGGGGACGCTCTATTCAACTGAGCTACCAGTGCTTATGTCATATTATAATATATAAATGATAGAAAATCAATAAATTAAAAATTGTTAGTTTTATTATTATTTTATTTTTGGTAATAAAATTACTTTTTCGTATATTACAATAAAAGTACTTACAAATTTTCTGTGTAGAGTATTATATTAGAATAAAAAAAACCATCAAATATTGATGGTGATTATTTTATTTTGCTTTTTTAGCTTTATCCAATGAAAGAGCAAGGTTTGCTTTTTTGCGATTTGCATTGTCTTTTGTGATAATACCTTTTCTTGCAGATACATCAACAAGAGAAACAACTTCTGGCAAAAGTTTTTCAGCTTCTTCAACTTTTCCTGCTGCTACAAGTGCTCTAAATTTTTTGAGTGCATTTGCAAGTTGTGATTTTGGAGCTCTATTTTCTTGTTTTTGTCTTTCATTTACTTCAACTCTTTTTATTGCTGATTTAATAATTGGCACGTCAAACATCTCCCTTTTGTAAATTTTACTTGATTATTTTAACATATAAAAATGCAAAAATCAAGAAATTTTTTGTTGTTTTTGAGAAATAATAATTGTATGAAAATGAATATTAAAAGTGAAGATATTTTTGAAATATCATCAAAGATAAAAAATAATAGTGGTTTTTATAAAAGCACTAAAAAATTGGAACATGGTATTGCAGAAAGCAATATAAAAATACTTAATGAAGAAGTTTCAAAAAAAGTTGAAAGAGATTTGGGAAGTTATATAAGTTTTTTGTTTAATGATTTATTTTTTTATGACTTTGATGCGAAAGAATATTTATCAAAACAAATTAGAAAAACTATTTTGAAATTGGTTAAAGAAAATGAATTAAAGTGCAAAAAAATACTTGTTGTAGGGCTAGGAAATGAAAAATTTGCTTGTGATAGTTTGGGTAAAAACGTTGTTGACAGGATTTTGATAACAAAGCCATATTTGGAAAGAGATTTGTTCGATAAGTCAAAAATGGCAGAAATCTATGCTCTCAGTTTGGGAGTATACGGAACAACAGGACTTGATACAAGCAAAACCATTAAATCCGTTTGTCAAATGCTTAAACCTGATCTTGTTATTGCCATTGACAGTTTGGTGGCTGGGGAATATAAGAAATTGGCAAAATCTGTGCAAATAAGCGACACAAAACTTTTGCCTGGCGGTGGAGTAGGCAATGATAGACAAGAGATAAGCGAAAAAATTTTAGGTGTCAAAGTATTTACAATAGGCGTACCACTTGTTGCAAAAATTGATTATAGTAATAATGATGATTTAATTGTTGCTCCAAAAGATGTAGAGCAAAAAGTTTCTATCTTATCAAAAATTATTGCAAAGGGTATAAATCTATCTTTTTGCAAATTGACGGAAAAAGAATATTTAGAACTTACAATGTGAACTATTAAGATTAAAAAATCATACAAATATTTATGAGCAAAAAATGGATTTTGGTTGTTGATAGTGGAAATGGTGGAGCGTGGACACTTTCAAAAATACGCAACTTGCTACCCAATGAAAACTATTTGTTTTTTATGGATAAAATTCACGCACCATATGGAAATAAATCAAAAAAATGTTTAATGAAAATCACTGAGAATAGCTTAAAAAAAATATTTAGAACTTTTGATATAAAAATGATAGTTCTTGCGTGTAATACACTTTCAAGCGTCTGCTATGATGACTTAAAATCAAAATTTTTTGACACGCCAATCATAAGAATTAAACCAATAATAGATGTAAAATATTTTCAAAATCAACCTACGCTTGTTTTGGCAACAAAATGCACAGTTAGGCACAATCAAGAAATAAAAAAATATAAGAATTTTGACAATATATATATAACAGGTTTTGGAACACTTGCAAAGAAGATTGATGAAAATATAAATACACCGGATACTTTGCAAGGATTTCTGTTAAAAAAATTAAAGAGATATAAAAGAAAAAATATAAAAAATATTATGCTCGGTTGCACGCATTACAATTATATAAAAAATCAAATTCAAACTGTTTTTGACGAGCCGATAAATTTTTTTGAGAACAGCGATATGGTTGCAAATGAAGTAAACAATGTTTTGAAATTTTCAGCCAGAAAGTCAAGACAAAAAACCATGGGGGAATTGCTGATTTTGAAAAAAATTTAATAATTTTTCAAAAAAATATATAAAAAAGTATAAAAAAACGCCATTTTTATATCAATTTTATAAAAATGACGTTATTTATTATTCATTTTCTTCAATGCAACCATGCACAAGTTTAATCACTTTCAATCCAAGTTGTCTTGCAATTTCTTCATTGCTCATTGCAAAGACAAAAGTGCTTTCTGGGTTTTCTTTTATCATATCTTTGAAAATTGAAACAATGTGTTGAACTTCGCTTGGAACAAGTCCAGAGCAAATGTCATCAATCAAATACAAATCAATTTTTCTCATAGATATTCTTGCAAGTTCTGCAAGTGCTTTTTGATATGGGGATAAATCTTTAACCTTTATATTTTGTATATTTTCCAATCCAAAATTTTTTAATGCAGTAAGAACTTTCAAATTGATTGTTGCAGAATCAAATTTTCGTTCTTTGAGAATGTATACAAAATTTTCTCGAATTGTTTTATTGTTAAGAAATACAAAACTTTTTGGAACAAAACCAATAGAAATATCATGTTGAAAATTTATTTTTTTCAAATCAATATTTTTCAAATATATTTCGCCACTTTTAATTTTTTCAAGTTTTGCAAGCACGCGCAAAAGCATAGTTTTTCCGCTATCGCTTTCTCCAACAAGTGCAACTTTTTCACTATCTTCAATTTCCAAGTTTATATTGTGCAATGCGTCAAATTCTTTTGTAAATGATAGATATAATTTTTTTATGCTTATCATATTTTTTTCCTTCTTTTATATATTATCAAATTTTTTGTTTATTGGCAAATCAATTTGGCATAACAATTTAATATTAAAAAAGAGCCATTGGCTCTTATAATAAATCTTCTTCTTCATTTTTGCGCAAATCAAATCTTTCTTGTTTTTTGCTTAACATTTTTGAAACTTTGTTGTATGTTCTTAACCATTCTTTATAAACCAAAATTTCATTTGTTGTGTGCTCGTTGTAATATCCAACGCTTACGTTTGCACCACACATATCCTTGCAAAGTGTAACAATATCTGTTTTTGATTTTTTGCCAGCGTCTATAAGTCCCATACTGAAAGAAACGTGTCTTTTGAATTTGCCAGAAACAGGAATGTTATAGCATTTGTAGTCATATTGTCCCATTCTGTCAAATTGCAATGCATATTGATGGCTATTAATTTCCTTATATAATTCTGGATATTCTGTTTTTAAGAAATTTGCACCAACTTGGCCATGTTCTTCGCCGTCTAATATTAAAATAGAATGACCACTATTTTTCAATAAATACAGGATGGCACAACCAGCTCTGTCGTCAGACCCAAGACCACATTGGGCTTCTTTGTTAGAGTTTGAATAGACACCATACTTATATTTTAATGTTTGTGGTAAATCATTCAAATCAGGTTGCCAGTTTTTGTCCCAAACAGTGTCCGCATGTGCAACAAGTAAAATCTTGTCATCTCTTGTGCCAGGAATGTACAAAAAGCGTTTGAGTGGCTCGGTTCCATACATTTTTGCACCATTGATATTTTTGAAGGCATCAAAAACTTCATCTGCTGACTTTACAGACATAGACAAAAACCTTTCAAGCACAATCTGCTCTTTGCTTTTTTCTTCTTCAAACATACACATTAATTATATATTAATTTGACCTTATAGTCAATACTAAATATTAGAATAACAAATAATCTAGTAAACAGCATACATCAAGAATATAAAACGGAAATGTAATTATTTCTAAAAATTATCAAAAATATGTTGCAAAAAAAAAGTAATTATGTTATACTCGCCATGTTGCAAAAATAATATTAATTGCTAAATATGCCGAAGTGGTGAAATTGGCAGACGCGTCGGACTCAAAATCCGATATCCGCAAGGATGTGTGGGTTCAAGTCCCTCCTTCGGCACCAA
>CADBPU010000106.1 GCA_902796635.1 uncultured Eubacteriales bacterium
AGTTTTATTATCAGTGCAAACAACAATATAAAAAGAATTCAAAATTTGGTTGAAAAATTATCAGCAAAATGCGGAACAAATATGGGCGATTTTTACGCCTTTCCAAAACCAGAACAACTTGCAACACTTTCTGTTGATGACTTAAAGCAAATGGGTATGGGTTTTAGGGCAAAATATATTTACGAAACCACAAAAAAGCTTCAAAATGCTAATCTCGAAGATTACAGAAACAAAAGCACAAAAGAATTGCTTGAATATCTCTCAACATTGAGTGGCGTTGGCCCAAAAGTTGCTGATTGCATTGCTCTGTTTGCTTATCACAAAATGGACTGCTTTCCTGTTGACACTTGGGTTGAAAAAATATATAACTCTTATTTTTCAAAAGAAAAAGAAACAAATAGAGTAAAAATTAGAGAAAATCTTGTTTCAACTTTTGGCAATTTGAGTGGCTATGCTCAACAATATTTATTCTACTATAAAAGAGAACTTGATAGAAATGGAAAATAAGCATAAAAAAACACAAAGTGAAAAACTTTGTGATTTTTTTTTAGTTTTCATAAACACTAACTTTCTTTTTGCCTTTTTCAGCATATTCAAACTTTACAACTCCATCAATCAAAGCAAACAAAGTATAGTCATGACCCATGCCAACATTTTTGCCTGGACGAATTGTTGTGCCACGTTGACGAACTATGATGTTGCCAGCTTTTACGTGTTCGCCAGCATATTTTTTAACACCAAGACGTTTTGCGTTGCTATCTCTGCCATTGTCAGTGCTACCGCCACCTTTGTGGTGAGCAAATAACTGCAATAAAATTCTCATTCTATTAATCCTCCAATTTTATATATTTTGGATATTGTTCTTGCAAATTTTTTACGCCAAGCAACATTGTTTTCAATATGACTTGGGCATTTTTGAAATCTGCACTACTCTCATCAATATCAATAATTTCAAGTTTCAAATAACCACTTTTTTTATCAACAACAAAATTATGCTTTTGATTTGTAAGTTCTTTGATACCTAAAATTGCAGATTGCGTTATGCTAGACACCCCAGCACAAACAATATCTTTGCCATATTCAGCAAATCCAGTGTGATTACTGCACTCAACACTGATTATATCATTATTTCTTTTTTTAATCTTTATAATTGTCATTATTTAACACTAACAATTTTTAATGTTGTGTATGGTTGACGATGACCTTGAAGTTTTTTGATTCTCTTTTTTGCTTTGTATCTCAAAACCAAAACCTTTGGAGCTTTGCCATGATTTACAACTTCGGCAACAACTTCACTGCCATCTACAAGTGGACTACCTGCTTTGACAGTTTCACCATCAACAAGCATCAAAACATCAAGTTTAACTTTTGAACCAACTTCTGCTTCAAGTTTTTCTACTTGAATTTGGTCGCCTTCGCTAACCTTGTATTGTTTTCCTCCTGTAAGAACAATAGCGTACATTTCATTTCCTCCTTATAGCATAACTCACTGGAATAACCTAGGTGATTATAAATTTTATTAGATAAAATTCAAAAATACTTTAATCTTATTATCAAAATGCTAGACAATAAAAAACCCGCCCCAAGTGGACGAGTATAATTTAGCATATATTTTTTGTGTTGTCAAGTATAAAATATTATTTTATAAGTGTTTATTTATATAAATTTACAAATTATAATTTTGATTTATTTTATATGGTTATTTTTCTCTAAAATTTTCAAAGACATCTTGATATTTTTTCTTTTGAGTATTTACATGGTTTCTGTTTTTGTCTTCATCTTCATGAAGCCATCTAGGCAAAGAATACAATTTTTTTGGTTCATCTAGCAAATTTAATGGAGCAAACTCAGTTTTTTCATCAAAATTTTCTGGCAATTTTCCATATTTCAAAGTTGAAAGAAATGTAGCTTTAATAAGGCTTAGTTTTTCTTCATCTTCTTTTATACAATTCTCCAATCTTTCATATTCTTCATTTAATAACTGTTTCTTTTGTCCATATTTATTATAAAATTCTTCATAAGTTGAAAAATCATTATTGAATTTTTTTATAAGTTCGTCTATTTGTTCTCTTGTGTCTTTTTGACTATACAATAGTGCTTCTTTTTCACTCTCATAAAAATTTTTTAGAATAATAAGTTTTAATAAATTTTCGCTTTGACCATGCAAAATTATTTCCTCATTTGTTAAAAGTCCAGGAGAATCTACAAAACGTTTATGTTTGTCTTTGCCACGTTTTTCTGTATCTTCAAACAACATTTCTTGTTTAATATTATTGAAACCTGCATTTATTCTATTATCAATCAATCTGTTTTTGCCAAACTTTTCTTGATTTAATCTTTTGATTTTATTTATTGTTTTAAGTCCCATAAGTTCTGCCGCTTTTTCAGATTGACAAATTCTATACAACGCATACTCTGTTGCACTATCCAATTTATATTCTAGTGTTAAACCAAGAAATCCAATAACGCCCAATTCTGTTTGTGACAAAGTGTAAAAATCAACAGGATTAGTGAAATTATAATTTTTTATGTAATTATGTTGTCTTGCGTGCATCAATTCATGTGCCAAAATTAATGGCATTTCAAAATATGCTAATGGTTTTGAAAGGTAATCAAGATTGATAAATAATTTGTTTCTTACATTATCATAAAGCCCTTTTGTATATTCAAGGTCTCTTTCAATTACAATATCTACATCATCATAATTTGGAACAAAAAAATCTAATTGTCTTATTCCCAAATGATATTTTTCATTTATTACTTCAAACATCCATTCAAGTGCTTTGATTTTGTCTGCATCGTTCAAATTTTTCCATATTGGTTCGTAAAAAGCATTCCAAAAATTTGCTTTTGTGATGCGTTCTATATGTTCAGTCCTTACTGGCATATCTTTTTTGAACTTTGTTGTAATATAAACTCCGGCAATTTCAGTTATTTTGTCAAGTCCCATAACTTTTCTAAAATCTTCTTGCGCTTGGTTTACATCAAAAATTTGAAAGTCGTTATCTTTCAAAACTTTGCCAACATAAGTATTTTCTTCCCAAAATTTACCGTATTCACGTTGTTCTTGCAAAAATTCTTTTTTCCTTTTCTCATGCTTTATTTGGTCTTTATTTTTATCGTAATCCTTCAATCTTTCAAGCATTTCATCTTTTTCTTCGCTCTTCTTAAAATTCATATTATTATTATATCAAATAAAATTAAAATGTCAATATGCATTTTTCATCAATTATTCAATAAACATCAGTAAGCATTTTAGTTTTGATCATGAAAAATTCATACTCGACTTGCACTTGGCAAAAGTGTTGACATATCTGCAATAGTTCGATTTAGATAATACTTTGCCAAAAAGTTGTCTGCATCTTTTTTTACACAAAAAGAAAAAAATTGTTTTGCTTTATCTAATGTCCCTTTTTCATAAAATCTAACACCACTTTCAAATTCATCAAGATATTTCACAAGCAAATTTTTTCTTGCATCAGCATAAGCATCAATACTTTCAAAGATAGGAATTTTGCTGGTTAAATCATCAAATTCTATTGTACCTACGTATCTAAATGCATGTGGGTTTTTTACATTTGACATAAAATTTTTTGTCATCAAAACCCTTGTTGAAAATATTTTGTTAAGGTTCTCAATTCTATTGCATAAATTTACGACATCACTCACAACAGTGAACTGTTTTTGTTTTTTATTGCCAACAATACCCACAACACACATACCTGAATTGAGAGAAATACCATAATTTATTGTTTCTTTGCCAATACTAACAAGATTTTTATAATCAAGTTGTTTTGCTATTTCTATGCCGGCATTTAGGCAATCATCTTCACTATCAAAAATAGCCAATATTCCATCGCCCAAAAATTTATCAATAAACCCATTATTATTTTTTACATTTTCACACACGAGTTCAGTAAATTCTTTTATCAAATTAAAGTTATCTTTAAGAGAAAGTGTTTCACTTGAAAAATAACTATTTCTCAAATCACAAAATAATGTGCATAATTTCACTTGCACACTATCACCTAGTTCCAAATCATCAATCTTTGTTTTTCCAAAGTATTTCAAATAGTGTTTTGAAATAAATTTTTGATATTCGTAATCTTTTTTGTTTAATTTTTTATCATTTTCTCTATAAACTTTTTGTACTCCTTCCAAATTTTTTGCAATGTTGTCAAATTCAATAGCACCTTCAAAATCAATATTCAAGTTTTTTCTGCCTTTGGCAAGAAGTTCTGTACTCTCTTCAATCTTTTTTAATGGCCTTAAAGTTAAAATAAGCATAATCATAAGTAGAACACAATATGCTAAAAAAATCAAAGCAAATATGACGTATGTCAAATTATTGGTCGTTTTTATGTTATAAGCATAAAAAATTGTGCCGACATAAAAGATTGCAGAAAGCAAGACAACATACATAAAAATTCTTGTATCCATGTATGATTTTTTCAAGACTTTTTTGTTATAACTAGAAAATGCAAGCAAAATCATTATGAGAGAAAACGCCAAAACAATAATGGAATAAGCAACGATATAAAAATCAAAATTCATAAATCACCTAAATTTTCAAATAAAATCAATTAAAATATTAAAATTTTTTCCAATTTTTTATGAAGATATACAAATTTTGAGAATATATTAAAAAAAATATAACAAAATAAGCACGAGGAGAAAAAATATGAATAATGAAAATAGTGAAAAATTATTAAACGCAATTGGCAAAAATTTGAGCATGGCAGTGCAAAGTTTGGAAATCATATTGCCAGAAATTGAAGATCAGGAATTTAAGGAATACATCAGCAAATTGCTTGATGACTACAATATTGTGATGACAGAAACACAAATGATTGCACATGCAAATGACATCAATTTGAAAATGACAAATCCAATAGAAAAGGCAGAACTTTGGACAAGCATAAAACTAAAAATGCTTATGAAAAAGAATACTCGTCAACTTGCAACAATGATTTTTATTGGCACAAATATGGGTATACCAGACCTTGTGATTGCAATTTGTGATTTTGGCGATGCAAGCAAAGAAGTTTTGACACTTGCAAAAAAATTAAAAGAAATAGAAGAAAAAAGTGATGAAAAACTAAAATATTTTTTGTGTAAAAATGATGTTTATGAAAAACAATAAGATTTGTATCTCAAATTACAAGTCTTTCTTAAAATGTTGCATATTTATACATTATAGTGCATATTTATAATTAATTTTTGATATTTAATTCCATAAAAAACTTTTTTATTTTTCAAAAACCAAAACCTGTTTACGTTTTCAAAAACAATACTTTTCAGCAACTCAAAAACTTGTTTTTTGAGTTCGCTTTTTTTGTTTTCAAAAATGTCTTTTCCAATATCTTTAAGCACAGCGCAATCAAAATATTGACCTTCTAGTGGAGCATAAAATCCAAAGTCGTATAATGGTAAAATATTTTCATCACCAGAATAAGAAAACACAATATCATTTTGTGAAAAGTCAAGCACGAAATATATATATGCCACTTCAAATGGCATTGGTTCATCTTCTTGAATCCCGTTAAGCCAATTAACAAAATCTTTGGAAATTTGCAATTTTTGACTATTTTTTATTAATTTTATAGTATTTTTTATGCTTTTTTTGTAATTATTTTTATTTTTACTGGGTTTATATTTGTTTTTATTGACCGTCATAAAAGTACTCCATTAAGCAAAAATGCAACAAGACATGACAAAATACTAAGCACACAAAACAAAGTGCTTTTGTTAAATAACTCAAATTTTCTTTTGACAATTTTACTATTTGCAATTATTGTACTTGATAGGTCAATTTCAAAATTATCAATTTTATAATTATTTGGATAACCATAGTACTTTATAATATTTTTTAATAATTCTTCGCTTCTCATATTTGCAAGATTTTGAAAATATAAAAGGTTGCTATCACTATATTTTTTTGCCTTGAATTTAACATTTATATTCCTTGCATGAAGTGCAAAAAAACTTATAATTATACTAAAACCTGCAAAGAACAAAACTGCATAGTCAAGATATCTCACAAGCAATTTTTCGCTTGCAGTAAACCCAAGGGCAAGAGCAATCACTCCACCATTAAGTGCTATTATTATTGAATGTTTTGTCTCTGCAATTTTCAAATTTTCCATAACATATTGCAAAATGTATTTTAGTGTCTGTTTCATAAAAAAATTGTTGCCTTAAATTTGTTTATTTAGACAACAATTAATATTTTGTTTTATACAATTTCACACAGTTTTGTATAAATAGGAACTTGCAAAATTTTTTGATTTATCATATTTTTTGAAATTTCATATTTTTTGCCATTATTTTCAAAAGTTATGATT
Source organism: uncultured Eubacteriales bacterium (assembly GCA_902796635.1). GTDB lineage: Bacteria > Bacillota > Clostridia > Christensenellales > UBA1242 > UBA9845. The sequence goes on from CADBPU010000106.1 coordinate 6,345, forward strand.
TTTGCATTTGTTTCAATAAGTGTTTTATATGCATCAAAAATTGTTTGCTCTTTGCTTAATGATATTTGTTTATTATTTTTTGAATATGAAAATTTTTCTAATGTTTCAAGTTTTTGATAATAAATTTCTCTGTCATCTTCCAAAAGTCCAATAAGCATAAATATAGCATTTATGCCAAGCATATAATTGAGTTCTAAAAATGCAGATACAAAAAATAATAAAAACATTATAGCAGTAATAATAAATCCAATAACTCGGGTTATAGCATACGCCCGTGTCCTTTTGTTATTTTTTGATAAAATAGACAAGCAAATTCTACCACCATCCAATGGGTAAACAGGCAACAAATTAAAAAGTAAAGTGTAAAAATTAGCCAAAACAAAATCATGTAAAATATCGTAAGATTGCGAAAAAAATTTTATAAGAAAAAAGCATAGTATAATCAATATTGCATTGACTACTGGCCCAGCAATTGCAATCTTTATTTCATCTTGGTTTTTTATGTGTATATTTTTGCCAGAAAGCATGGCTCCATATGGCATCAAAGTTATAACATTAAGTTTATATCCAAGCTTTCTCCCAACATGCGCATGCCCTAATTCATGCAACAACACACAAATAATGCATGATAAAAATGCTTGAAATCTGCCAAAAATGAACATTAAAATTCCAAGCATAATAAACGACCAATGAATATGAAATTTAAGACTTTTCATAGCATAAACAACTTTACAAAACTATTGACAAAATTTTGTAAACTTGCCCTTATATTTGCAAAAAAATTGCCTACTATTAAATTTAGCACCAACAAGCATATTGCAACACTCATAGATATTGCAAGTGGCTTGAAAACTTTTGGCGTGCAATATATATGAAACTTTTTTTCTTTCTTTTTTGCACAGAGATTTTTGTATGCAATAATTTTCATATTTACTCCTTTCAAAATATTTTATGAAATATCAAAAGTAAATATGATATTTAATATTGTCTAGACATAGTCATCAGGCAAACTTCCAAAAATTTTTAATCTATCACACTTTGCAACCATCAAAAATTTGTATGTGCCATCTTTTTGAACTTCAACCTTTATGTTGACATCATCAGGGCTCATTGTTGCGTAATTTGATAGCAAATCATACATATCACTTTTAAGGACTTTTTCAACTTTTTGCGGACTAAATTGTTTGTCGCTAATAAGTACATTTTGCAATCTTTCAAGATTTTTTTGTTGTGCTCTATCAAATATCATAAAACCTCCAAATTTTTAAAAATTTTTATAAATTTCAGCATTTTGACCTAATTTTTCTTCTAAAAGCACCAAAAAAACCCTTATATTGTGATTTACAATCAAAAATTTTGTTTTGGCAAAAATGAATATTTTTTGCAAGCATCTCAAAACTGTCGCCACCTTTTGTTTGAACTTTTGACATACTTCTACTCATTGAAATACTATCCTCATCAGGAATAACTCCCAACAAATTTGATTTAAGCAAGTTGCAAATTTGGCCTATATCAATCATTTGTCCATTGAGTATCAAATCTCCCCTAACCCTATTTACAACAAAACCAACTGATGATAGCTTATAACTATTTAGAATAGTCAAAACCTTATCAGCGTCTCTTATACTAGAAATATGTGGCGTGCAAACAACAATTGCTTCACTCGCACTATACACCGCTCTATGAAATCCACTATCAATTCCAGCAGGGCAATCAATTATTACATAATCAAAAATTTCTGCCAGAGCATCAACAATCGCCTTTATGTTATAACTATTAATTTTTGTTGTCGTAAAAATTTTGTTGCTTGGCAAAATGTAAAGTGAAGGATATGTCAAATCTTGCACAAGCGCTTGCTTTATACGGCATTTGCCTTCAATCACATCAGCGATATCATATACAACCTTGTTTTCAATACCCATCACAACGTCCAAATTGTTTAGTCCAATATCCAAATCAAGCATCACAACCTTTTGCCCCATATTGGCAAGTTTTATGCCCAAATTGGCACAAATTGTAGTCTTGCCTACTCCACCTTTTCCACTTGTCACAACAATTTTTCTTGACATTTTATCCCTCCAAAAAATCAAAGCCATTATATAACCTTTTTTATTGTTTGTCTATGCGAAAAAATGACTGATTTTGACATAAGACAAAATCAGTCATAATCTTTAATTTTTTAAGACATTTTGAGACAAAAAACACATTTTAAGTATATTTTACTCATTTTTCAATTATTATCTAAATAGTATTTTGCACCACCAACTATTGTTGATAGTTCTGGCTCTTCTGGCACTGAGCAAGGAAGTGCAACTTTTTGAGTTATATAGTTTTCAAGCCCAACAAGGTTTGCTACTCCACCTGTTATCATAATTCCATTTGGCGCAATATCGCTGGCAATTTCTGGCGAACACAAATTGACAAGATGTTCTAGACCTGCACAGATATTGTCAAAAAAGTGCAATACAGATATTCTTATATCTGTTGAAAGTATAATTTCACTGCGTGGCTTTTTTGTGTCAATATCAACGCCACTAACTTCCATATTGCTTGTGTCGTTTTCATATAATGACAAGCACTCATTTTTTAATTTTTCTGCTGTCAAAATACTGATTTCAAGGCGTTTTGTGTTGTAAATATACTGTCTAATTGCTTCGTCCATGTCTTGACCACCAAAATCAATAGAAAAGCCAGTTACAATGTCGTTCAAACTTACAACTGCAAAATCTGTTGTGCCACCACCAATATTCAAACTTATCATAGCACTTGGCTTGTTTATGTTTACATCAGCACCAACAAGAGAAACAACAGAAGAAAGCACAACTTTTATATTGCCAATACCTGCTGAATAAATTACTTCTTTGAAATCTTCTATTTGATTGTCTGTCAAGCCGTTTGACACGCAAAGCATGACATCAATTGGCTCAAAAATACTCTTGTTTGGAACTGCTTTTTTGTAAAATTCAAAAAACATCTTTTCTGCCATTGTCTTGTTTGCAACAGTACCCTTTTCTATTGGAGAAATTACTGTGATTGCTTCGTTTGTCTTTCCAATAAGTTTTTTGGCTTCAAAACCAACAGCAAAAAGTTCATCACTACCATATTTGGTTGCGATGAGTGATGGCTCAGCAACAAGCAAACCACTTCCTATTCTATATATATAAGTATTTGAACTTCCAAGTTCCACTATCAAATGTATTTTTGCCATTTCTACTCCTATTTTAATTTTATCATTTTTTGTCCAAAAAAAGCAAGCATATAAGTATATAAAACAAAAAAGTGAGCAATTTTGCTCACTGATTTTATAAAATTTCTAGATGCTTTTTGAAAGCCTTTGCAAAATCTGGACAAACCTTCAATCCTTCTGCAATTTCCATATCAGCAGGACTATCAACTATGGTTTTCATGATAACGCTATCACCCAAGATATCACAACTGATATCTTTAACCTTTCCTGCGCCAAAAGAATCCAAAAGTGTTGCAAGTTTTACTATAACAGCAAGTTTTCTTACACCTTCCAAGTCTTCTTCGGTGAGCATCATGTTATATTTAATCCAATCTGTCATAGAAAAATCTTGAAGGTTTTGTGATGCAACAACAAATGCTGCAAGAACTTGCTCGTGATGTGCAATGCCTAAGATATCACTTTCAAGCACTATATTAAGTCCCTTCTTTTCGTATTCAACACCACTTATTCTTTTACCACAATCGTGCATATAACTTGCTATTCTCAAAACTTTAACAAAATTTCTTGGCAATTTGTGAAGCACTTTGAGTTGTTTGAAAAGTATTAAACTTAAATCATATATATTTTGAGTATTTTTAAGTGCTGAATTATTGTAATATAAATTTTGAGTTTCTAGCCACAATCCAAGCACGTCTGAAATTGGTTTTTCTTGTGCTATTGGATTAATTTTTGTGAGTACATATCCTTCTGCAACACCATAAGTAGAAACAATAAATTTATTTATTCCACTTTTTTCTGCAAATGCTTTCACCATACTAATGCAACTTGCAAGGACATCTGCACTTTGACTTGAAATACCTTTCAATTTTTTTGTTTTGTCAACATCAAGTGTTGTTACAAAATTATATACTTCATCAAGTTCTTCTTTTGAAAATTGATATGCATGAACTTTTGCATAAGGATATTTTCTTAACTTTCTGCTAAGTTTTGCTATGCTTACAAACGCATCACCTGTGCCAACAATTTGTGTTTCTTCATCAAGTTCACTAAACCATGTTATTCCATCAAAATGTTTTGAATAACTCTTTACCATTTCTGCCATGGCTTTTGCTGGCGATTGTTCATTTGTAAGATATTTGTTTGCAACATTGACAGAGCCATCCAATATGTCCATTTGATTTAAGCAATTTCTTCTGTTATATGCCAAAACTTGAGAATTGATACCATTGATATTAAGTATCAAACCTTTTGGACAATCCAAAGAATTTATAAAACCTGAATAGAGATATGATACTTCTTCTTCTGCTGACAAAATCTTAAATTTGAAACCTGTTGTGCTGTATAATTCATCAAAAAAACTTCTTTGATTTTTTGCACTCAAATATTCACTTGAAGCAAGAGCAAAACTTTCTGCCACATCAAAACTGTTGAGATATTGCTTGTATGTTTTGAGTATAGTTGCAACATTGAAAATACTTTGTTGTTTAATTAGTTCATCAACTGCCAAATCTTGTGCAATTCTAATTTTACTTTCTCTTTTTTCTTCAACAATATATGATTGATTTTCTAATTCATTTACAACCAATAATTTAACTTCTGTTGAATTGAGTTCTACAATACCTAATCTTCTCAAAATTTACCCTCTTTTTATTAACGTAAAAAACAGATTGAATATATAAGCAATCCATTTTCGTTTAGATTATAACATATAAAATTTTGTTTTTCAATCAAATTTTTAATAAAAATATAAAATCTTTATTTTAATAAAATTATTGTTATGTATGACGCTAAATAATAGATGCTTGTTATGATAATGGTTTACTATCAAATTTCAAGTTATCCATATCATTTATCTGCTTGTTTTTTTACTGTTTTGTTTTTATCTTTAACTCCAAAAATCCAAATTGAAATAATATTAAAAACACCCAAAACAATCAAAAAAATACCAAACCACATAGACAAACTTTTGCTATCAATACTACTAGACAAAAAAGAACTTGCAACCGAACTCACAACACCCGTTATTGCTATTGGTATTGAAAATTTATATTTAACCAATTTATTTTTGAAGTGTATTATTAATGCAAATATGCTCATAGGTAAAAATGCCAGCAAATTTATTGCTTGTGCATTTTGTTGTGTGAGATTAAGTCCCAAAGTGAGTAAAGGTATCAACAAAGTGCCACCACCCATGCCCATGCCACCCAAAACACCACCAATTATTCCAAAAATTATCAATAAAAATATATACATAAAACACCCTTTTTACAAAATTTATAAATAAAATTTATAAAATTATTTTTATTCCTGCCCCAATCATTATCAAAGAAAACAATATTTTCAAAAAAATATTATTTGATTTTTTAAGCAACAAAGCACCCACTACTCCACCAACAACAAAGCCCAAAGTGACAAATGAAAAGTCAAAATAATCAATACTTCCTTTTATCATATAAACTATTGCACTTGATAATGATATTGGCAAAATTGTCAAAATTGCAGTTGCATGTGCTTCTCTTTCAGGTAGACCAAGCAATAACGTCAAAAGTGGGACAACAATCATACCACCACCCCCACCAAAAAAACCGTTCAAAAAGCCGACAAAAATTCCGCCCAAAAGACAAATAATTATATTTTTTGTACCCAATTTTTCTTTCATAATTATATTTTTCTCATTTAGAAAAAAAATATTGAAAAGTATAAAATTTGTTAAAAAATAAGTTGATTAAAAACATTTATTAAAAAATATTTATTTTGTTATCGTTTATCATTTGCAATTTTGGTAAAATTTATATATAATAGTAAAGTTTATACAAAAAGAAAGGATGAATTATGAATAACAAAGCAAAAACTAAATTTATACCATTTATGGTTGCAGGCATGATGACTTTTTCAAGTCTTGGCGCAGCCGCTATTAGTTTATCGAAATCAAAAATTACACGAGAAGTTTTAGAAGCATATTCTTCAAGTGTATCTTTATCAAATGAAGAATTTACAAATCCTACAATATCTTCAAGTACAAATTTGCCAACCAACCCTTCAAGTTGGACAACTATTGACAAAACAGAAAATGTTACTGCTGGTGTAATAACACTTGACACTGATATTGCAACAACAGAAAAAGTTGAAAATAGTTATAAACTTTCTTCACTACCACGTGAATATACAGGCATGAGCGACAAACAAGTTTTGATGCTTAATGCAGGAACATCACAGGCATCAACTGGATACAAAAGTGAATCTTTAAGTCTTTCAACCAAAAGTTATTATGTCGTTTCATTTAAGGCCTACTCGCAAGTTGGTTCTTTTGGTTCTGCAAGACTATCAGGAAATGAAGAGTTAGAAAAAACTGAAAATATCTTAAATGTCAACACAAATGGAATGTGGATTGAACATAAAATTTATGTTCAAACAAGCGATCTTGAATCAGTTTCTGCTAATCTCGAATTGTGGCTTGGTGTAAAAGGACAAAATGAAAGCGCTGGCGCAGTATTCTTTGATAATGTTTCAGTTTCAAGTTATGATGCAACAACTTTTAATGCTATGCTTGAAAATGATATTGCAACAAATGCACACATAAAATCAATCAATTTGCAAAGAACATATCTTTCTGGCGTTATTGCAAACGCAAGTTTTGAAAATGCACTTGGCGAAGAATGGTCTTTGATTGAAGAAAGCACACTCCATGCAGGCAATGAAACATTGCATGGCAGAATTAATGTTGAAAATTTTAACAAAGCCGATGCAGGTATTGAAGATGAAATTGAAAACAACAATGTATATAACAACAAATTTGCACTTTTCATCAATAACTTGCAAAGTGGAAAAGTTGGATATCAAAGTGCGTATTTCACAATTCCAGCAAAAGCGTTATACAAAATTTCATTTTTAGCAAAAACAGGAAGTTTGGAAGGAAATGCAGTTGCAAAACTTGTTGAAAGAAACCCTTATACAAACGAAAAATTAAGCAATGGTGCTGTTAATCCAAACTATTATGCTAACTCATCTTATGAATCACAAACATTTACAATCAGCGACATTTCAACGTCTTCATATTCAAATGAATATACAAATGGCTGGAAAGAATATTCTTTTTATGTTCAAGGCAATTCTTTGATTGATACCGAAATGAATTTAGAATTCTGGCTTGGAAGTGGTGAAGATGCAAAAGGTTATGTATTCTTTGACAATTTGACTGTTGAAAAACTTACTTCTAACGAATTCACTTCAAATTCATCAAATGGTACAGTTGCAAATCTCAATCAAAATACAACAGAAACAAGTTTCAAAAATGGCACATTCAATCTTTTCACCATTGATAATGTTGATGACGGATATCCATACGCGCCAGAAAGTTGGACTTTGTCTAGTAAAAACTCTGGGGAAGTAAAAAATGGAATTATCAATACAGCAGAAAATAACATCGCTTTGGGAATACCTGAAATTCCAGCAGTAAATCCAAGTTATCCAAACAATAATGTTTTGATGATTGGAAATGTTGCAAATAATTCTCAATCATACGCAAGCACAAGCACAACACTTTCTGCAAATTCATATTACAAATTGACATTGAATGTTTTGTCAACAGAACTTGCTAATGCAAAAGCAGGTATTACACTTTATAATGATGATACCATTATTGGCGAAATTACAAATATCAGCACAGAAGGTCAATGGAAAAAATATACAATCCTTGTAAAAACTGGCTATGAAAATATGTCAGTAAAATTAAAATTGTCTCTTGGACAATATGTAGAAGGTACAGGATATGCGTTCTTTGATAATGTTATTTTGTCAAGCAGTTTGACAGAAAATGACTACTCTGCTATTGAAGCTGACAAGAAAATTGATTTGTCAAAAAATGATTGGTCAAATATCCCAGCAGTTTCAACAAGTACACAAGGTATATATACTCCAAATACTTGGACAGCATCAAGCACAGAAGGTGCAAATGTTGGTGCAATAACAGCAGGTGTTATTGACACAACAAAATATGGCGAAGCAGATGGCTACAACGAGTCAAGTTTTGATGCCCCTGGTCGTCCAGAAGGCGAAGGAAAAAATGTTTTGATGATAAAGTCAACAGAAGACACATATTACAAGTATTCATCAAATCTATCATCAAAATTTGAAAGCGGTTCATACTACAAAGTTAAAGTACAAGTAAAAACAGACAGACTTTCTCAACTTGAAGAAAACAAACAATATAAAGATAGCAATAACACAAAATCATATCCTTATGGTGCAAGTATAAAAGTTAGTGGAATTGATGCAAGCTTTACAGGAATCAATACAAATGGTGATTGGAAAACTTACACAATATACGTAAATAGTACAAATGATAATGATGTTTATTTAGAGTTATCTCTTGGCAGTGAAAATGCTTTGACAAGCGGTGTTGTATACTTCTCAACAACATCTATTGAAAAGATTGATGAAGATGCATATAGAGAAGGCATTGCCCCACTTGAAGAAGATGAATCAATAGATAATATTCTTGCAATAGGCAATACAGATGAAAAAGAAAATGAAGATGAAAATAACAATAATAGCACAAATGATGGTGGCTTTAATTGGTTGCTTGTTCCTTCTATCATAACAGGTGTTGCAATACTTGTGGCAGTTGTTGGCGTTATTTGGAGAAAATATAGAAAGACTGCTCCAAAGAAAGCAAAAATACAAAAACCATATTCAAAAGAAAATATGAAAAAACTTGCTGAAAGCCATAAACGTGAAATTTCTCAATTGAAAGAACAAGAATTCAAATTGCAAGCAAGACAAAATCACTTGGCTGACCAATTAAACAAAGCAAGACAAAACAAGAGTGATAATGTTGAAAAACTTGAAAAAGAATATCAAGATGTAAAAGTTAAACTTGAAGAACTTGCAACTAGAAAAAAAGAATCAAACAAAAAATATAGACAAAAAGTTGATGATTTGAAAGCAATGGAATTGGCAGAAAAAAAGAGAAAATAAAAATTATTGTTTTTTACAACAAATAATAAAAAAAGGTTGTCATATGACAACCTTTTTTTATTTATAATACAATTACATTTCAAGAACTTTGTTGAGTTGATTGTGCAAATATCTTTTATATGAACCACCAAATTGTTCAAACATAGATTTTTTGTATGATATTTGTAAGTGTTTATTGTTATTAATACTTTCATCGCCCAAAACAACAAATTTGCCATCTAACATACAAATAGATGTATCGTGATTTGTCAAAGTATCATGAACATAGATTTCCAAGTACTTTTCAACTTTATGAAAAATACCCCAGCAATCTTTGCCATCTTCATTTAACAAATAATTTTTATTTTTTGATTTTCTACTTTCTGCATAATAAAATTGAAATCTATCACCAAAAACTTTGCCTATAACTTTATATGCTGATTTTCTATCTAATTTTTCTACAAATGTTTTTTCCATATTTTTATTATACAACAAAAATTATTGAATTTCAATACTTATTTTAATTTTTATATTAAATTTCAAATATAAATCTTTTGACCAATAAAAATATAATCATTGTCTAAACTATTCTTTTTTCTTAAAACTTCTGTTGTTGTGCCAAAAGTTTTTGCGATGTTTGACAACGTATCAAAGGGCTTTACTATATAGCACACAAAATTGGTTTCTGGTAAAAACAATACTTTACCTTTATACAAAACACCGGGATTGTTTTGTTTTATGTAATCAACAGGCACAGAAAATAGTTTTGAAATGCTTTCGTATGTATCATTTATTTCAACTTCATAATAAACATTATTTTTGTTATTTACATTATAAACTTTAATTTCCATATCACAATATATATATGATTATAGTAAAAAAAAAAAGTATAAATATTTTATCAAATAAATTTTTAATTTTATAATATGTCAAAGTTCAAAGCCATACAATATTTTAAGGAGAATTTTGACATAAAAAACTTATTTAAGTCAGTATTTGTAATAACACTGTTTTCTTTAATTTTAAGAGCGCTTGGCTTTTTTATGCGAATTATTGTTTCTCGTGAACTGGGTGCAGAAGCACTTGGAGTTTATCAAATTTCGCAGTCATTTTTTTATGTCCTTGTGACAGTTGTTGCAAGCGGCCTGCCAGCAACAATATCACATCTATCTGCAAGATACAAAGTGACAGAAGACAAAAATGCAGAAGGCAGTGCGGTTTCTGCATCACTCATCATTGGAATAACCACATCAATAATATTAGAAATATTATTGTTTTGTTTTAGAAATGTAATAATTGATGCCACTACAAAGGAAAGTTGGACAATTATTTTATGCCTTTCTCCAAGCATTTTGATTACTGCAATTTATGGCAGTTTTAGGGGTGCACTTTGGGGAAGACAAAAGCATACTCAAAATTGTTTTGCAGAAATTGGAGAACAAGGTACACGTCTTGTGCTGTTTTTGATTTTGCTTACAACTGCCCCATCTCCTATTGTTGGTGCAATAAGAGCAAGCATTTGCTACACGCTTTCTTGCACAGTTAGTATGTTTTTTGTAATATTCTTTTACTTCAAAGGTGGCTCTAAACTCAAAAGTCCAAAAAATAGTTTCAAAAAGGTGTTGAAGTCTAGTTTTCCCATTACTCTATTGCATCTTGTATCGAGCTTATTGCAACCAATTATATCTATAATTGTGCCTTATGAACTTCAATGCGCAGGTTATACAGAATCGCAAGCCATTGGACTTTTTGGAATTATTACAGGAATGACATTGCCACTACTCACTTTGCCAGACACACTTATTGGCTCATACTCTACAGCACTTATGCCGGAAATATCAAAAAGTATTGTAATAAAAAATAAAAAAGAACTTGAAGAACAAATCAAAACTGCCATCACTTTTACGCTATTTATATCATTTTGCTTTGTGCCAGTGTATATAGGTTCTGGACAAAATATTGGTTCTTTCTTATTCAACAACACAACAAGTGGATATCTACTGGCAAGAGCAAGTTTTGTGATGGTGCCTATGGGATTGAATAATATAACGCAAGGCATACTCAATAGTCTTGATATGGAGTCAAAAAGTTTCAAAAACTATATTTTGGGCAGTATTTTTATGATTCTTTCCATAATCTTTTTGCCAAGATATTTGGGAGTTAACGCTTTGATTATAGGGCTTGGAGCATCTATCACAATTTCAAGTTTTTTCAATATAAGAATGCTGGAAAAATATCTAAACACAAAAAATTTAATCATAAAGCCACTATTTCTTATGTCAATATTTGCAATACCAAGCAGTATGTTAGGAAATTTTGTTTCAGGAATATTCAAATGTCTTGTACCGCAATTTTTTAATATAGCATTTTCGTGCTTATCAAGTTTGCTATGTTTTGTATTGCTCTGTATGGTGTTCAATATTATCAATTTAATAGCCGCAATAAATTAAATAAAAAAATATAAAAATGTAAGAATGAT
>CADBPU010000107.1 GCA_902796635.1 uncultured Eubacteriales bacterium
CAAAGCGACTTCAAGGTTGCTATGTAAGTGATGACGAAGTAAAAGCAGTTGTAGAGTTTGTTATTTCTCACAATGCACCAGACTTTGACCCAGCAATAGAAGCAGCAATAAATAAAACTCATAATGGTGGCGATTCCGTAAATCCTGACGGAACATTTGCAAGTTTTGATAATGACGGACTTGATGAAGAAGAAGAAATGAACAACTATGCAAAAAATGTTATGAAAGAATTTATAAGAGTCGGCAGAGCAAGTGCAACATATATTCAAAGAACTCAAAGAGTTGGTTTTGCAAAAGCAGGCAGAATTATGGACTACTTGGAAAAGAAAAAATATATTGCACCAAGTGATGGAACTGCAAAAGCAAGAGCGGTTTACATGACAAAGCAACAATATATAGAAATATTTGGCGACACAGATTTTGATGACCATGATTAAGTTCGGCTCGTTAGTAATTTCTGCTCACCAGACTTCGCGATGCTCGCAAGTGTTCGCTGAAATTCTAACTCACCTTTACAACATGCCTGTGGCATAATTAGATTAAAAGGAAATATAAAGTTTTAATGACAAAAGAAGAATTAAAGAAAAAGAAATTTTATATAATTCAACTTGGTTGCGATAAAAACAGAGTTGATGGCGAAAAAATGGCATTTCTACTGCAAAATTATGGCTTAGAACAAGTCCAAATTGCAGAAGATGCCAATATTTTGATTGTCAATACTTGTGCTTTTATTAAAAGTGCAAAAGAAGAAAGCATTGATTACATACTTTCTGCAATAGACTGCAAAGGTCAAAATTGTGAAAAAGTTATTGTTTCCGGCTGTTTTGCTCAAAGATATTACGAAGAAGCAAAGAAAGGATTTCCGGAAGTTGATGCTGTAATTCGTCTTAAAAACAATGAAAAAATTGTTGATGTTGTAAAAGGGTTGTATGGTGTTGATGACTCTTTCACAAAAAAGATAAAAGCAAATGCTTTGGCAAGAAATATTTCAACACCAAACCACTATGCATATCTCAAAATTGCTGATGGTTGCAATAATTGTTGTGCATACTGCACAATTCCAAAAATACGTGGCCGTTTTGTTTCTGTGCCAGTTGAAGAGTTGTATAAAGAAGCCAAAGCGCTTGTAAAAAATGGAGTTAGAGAACTCATTTTGGTTGCACAAGATGTCACAAACTATGGTGCTGATTTGTATGGAAAGCCAAAACTTGTAGAACTCATCAAAGCACTATCAAAAATAAGAAAATTGAAATGGATACGACTTCATTATTGTTATCCAAATCTAATTACTGATGAACTTTTGGAAGAAATATCAAACAACAAAAAAGTTTGCAAATATTTAGACATTCCTATGCAACACGCAAGCAATGATATCTTAAAAGCCATGAATAGACGCGACACTGTTGAAGCATACGACAAACTTTTGAAAAAAATACATAATCTTAAACATTTTGTTGCTGTGAGAAGCACATTTATTGTAGGTTTTCCGGGCGAAACACAAAAAGATTTTGACTTGTTGATAGACTTTTTGGAAAGACAAAAAATGCAGTATGTTGGCTTTTTCAAATATTCAAGAGAAGAATACACTGCGGCATATCAAATGCCACATCAAGTAAGGGAAAGCACAAAAGAAGAACGGCTTTTAACAGCCCAAGCACATCAAGAAAATATTATGCTTGAAAGTCAAAAACGCTTTGTTGGCAAGACTGTTTTGTGCGTGCTAGAAAAGATATATGATAACAAGATGCTTGCATTGAGAAATCAATACAACTCACCAGGTGTTGATACTTTGGTTTTTGTTCATGACTACAGAAAAAAAGTAAGAGTGGGCGAATTTTACAAAGTTAAAATTACAGGACTTGACGGCATTGACCTTGTTGGAGAAATAATTTAACAAAATAATTTTGAATAAATTTATTTTATATGTCATTCTGACCGAGCAGTATTTCTTGACCTTGGAAGAATCTCAACAATATAAAATAGGAGTTTTTATGAATTTACCAAACAAATTAAGTCTTTCACGACTAATAATCACACCAATAATGATGTTTTTTTATCTTGCGACATTTGTTCCTTATGGCAAATTTGTTGCATTAGGACTATTTATTTTGGGTGCAATAACAGATTTTTTAGACGGCCATATTGCAAGAAAATATAATCTTGTGACAGATATGGGAAAATTTTTAGACCCTATTGCAGACAAATTATTAGTCACTAGTGCTTTGATACTTGTTGCAGTTGATGGCACAATACTTGCACCATATGGAGCAATAGTTCTTGCAATATTTGTTGGCAGAGATTTGACTGTTGATATGCTTCGACAAGTTGCAGGCAGTAAAGGAGTGGTTATTGCAGCCGACAAACTTGGCAAATACAAAACATTCAGCCAAGACATAGCACTTCCACTTTTGATGCTATATTCGGCACTAAATTTATTGTCAATAGATGCAACAATTTTGAATATTGTTATGTGGATTTCTTATGGATTCTTAATCTTGGCAACACTACTCACAATTATTTCATTAATTAATTATTTAGTCAAAAATAGAGCAGTATTTGCTGAAAAAAAGTAAAAATTATATATAATTAATAAAAAAGGAAAGAATTTTATGGAAAATTCAAAAAATTTAGATTATTTAGGAAAAATTGTCAAGGTTGTGATGGATAGACCACTTGGCACAAAACATCCAAAACATGGTTTTGTTTACGAAGTAAATTACGGCTATATTCCGAACACTGTTTCTGGCGATGGCGAAGAACTTGACGCTTATGTTTTGGGAGTTAATGAGCCATTAAACGAGTTTGAAGGTGAAGTTATAGCCATAATTCACAGAACAAATGATGATGACGACAAATTGGTTGTTGTGCCACAAGGAAAGCTACTTACAGATGAAGAAATATACAAACTGGTTGATTTCCAAGAAAAGTGGTTCAAATCAATAATTTTGAGATAAATTATCACAAAAATTTTGTATAAATAATAGACTTTTTCGAACATCTGTGCTAAAATATAATCATAGGAGAAAATTTTTAATGGAAGAAAGTAAAAAGAAAGCGTTAGACCTTGCAATTGCATCAATAGAAAAACAATTTGGCAAAGGCTCAATCATGAAAATGAATGAAGTGGCAGTTCAAAATATAGAAGTTATCCCAACAGGATGCTTAACATTGGATGCAGCACTCGGTATTGGTGGCATGCCACGTGGCAGAATTATTGAGATTTATGGCCCAGAAAGTTCTGGTAAAACAACGGTTGCACTTCATGTTGTTGCAGAAGCCCAAAAACTTGGTGGAACAGCAGCATTTATTGATGCAGAACATGCACTTGACCCAGTTTATGCTGCAAACATTGGCGTAAATATGGACGAACTCTATATATCCCAACCAGACACAGGCGAACAAGCACTTGATATTTGTGAAAGTTTAGTAAAGAGCGCAGCAATCGACATTATTATTGTTGACTCAGTTGCAGCACTCACACCAAAAGCAGAAATTGACGGCGAAATGGGAGATAGTTTCATTGGTCTTCAAGCAAGACTTATGAGTCAAGCACTCAGAAAACTCACTGCTGTTGTAAACAAGACAAAAACCTGTGTAATCTTTATCAATCAACTTCGTGAAAAGGTTGGTGTTATGTTCGGTTCACCAGAAACAACAACTGGCGGAAAAGCCCTAAAATTCTATTCAAGTATTCGTCTTGATGTAAGAAAAATTGATACACTCAAAGACGGCGACCAATTTATTGGCAACAGAACAAGAGTTAAAGTTGTAAAAAACAAACTTGCAAGCCCATTCAAAACTGCAGAATTTGACCTTATGTACGGCAAAGGCATCAGCAAAATTGGATGTCTCTTGGACGTTGCTATTGACAATGGCATAATTGAAAAAAGTGGTTCTTGGTTTAGTTATGGCGACCAAAAGATAGGTCAGGGCAAAGAAAATGTTAAAGCATATCTTGAACAAAACGAAGAACTAAGAGCTGAACTTGAAGACAAAGTAAAAGAAATTTTGTTTGCAAAAAAGTAATTAGTTTATAAAAAAATCAATGTACAAAAACATTGATTTTTTTATTGCATAGCACATAAAATTGTTAGTAATTACTGAGTACTACGCAAACTTTACCATAAATCTAATATTCGTTTAAGTCCATTTTTATTTTCTGAAATTGTAAACTTTATACTATTTGATTTGATAACTTTTTCTCCTTCTTGTTCAACTTCAACATAGTAAGTATATGTTGTATCATCATTAACATTTTTATCAACAAAAGTTTGTGTTCCACTTGTGTTTTCAAACTTTGCAATTTGTTTTCTTACATCTTCTTCAATACGATATATTTTGTATGATGCATTTTTTATTGCTTCAAAATATAGGGTTGGTTTACTATCTTTCATTTCACCTTTCAAAACACACAAATTTTCTTTTGTGTACTTATCAGCGTATTGAGTTGGGGCATATTTTTGATTGAATATAGCAATTTTTGTATATCTTTCAGGTGTTTCTGGGTCTGCAAGCATCAAAATATGGTCTTTTTCAAGTTTTGTATTATCAATTTTGCATTCCACAATGCCATTTGGCTTTTCAAAAGTTGCAGTTTTATCCAAAGTCATATTTTTTAATGTATCTCTAACCATAGAAGTACAAAAAGTACCACCATTATTTCTTCCTTCCAACCTATATACTTTTTCGCCAGTGCTATTCCCAAGCCAAACTCCAACAATTTTTTGTGGAGTGTAGCCAACAGACCAAACATCACTATTGAAATTTGTTCCTTTTATCCCAACAGTACCTGTTTTTCCTGCAACTTCAAATGGCAAGACATTTAACCGTGAACTTGTGCCCTTATTTACGCTTGAAACAAGCATTTCGTTCATCAAATATGCAGTTTCTGGGCTCATGACTTGTTTTTTGTCTTGTTTATTTTCATAGACAACTTTGCCTTTGCTGTCGCAAATTTTTCTAACAAATTTTGCTTCAATAAACTCTCCATTATTTGCAAAAGATATATAAGAATTTACAAGTTGTTTTACGGTTGTGCCATGAGTCAGTCCACCAAGTGCAATGGCATAGCTATTATCATCATTTTCGAAAGATATTCCTGACTTTTCTGCAAATTTTTTACAATTTTCTATGCCAGTAATTTGCATAATTTTTATGGCGGGAATATTCAAACTTTTTTCAATGCTTTTTGTTGCATTAATCCAGCCATAATATTGCCCACCGACATTTTGTGGATTGTATGTCCCAAAACTTGTTTTTTCGTCCAAAATAACACTGCTTGGACTTATTTTTCCATATTCAAGTGCAGGAGCATAAACAAGTATTGGTTTTATGCTACTACCTGGGCTTCTTTTCATGTTTACAACATCATAAACACTTTTTGCATCAAATGCAGAAATCCCGCCAGTTTTACTGTCAATAACAATACCAACGCCATCAGCAATATTTCCATATTGATTTTTGTCATAATATTCAGTATTTGTAATCACATTATGCAACGATTTTTGGTCAGTATTTACTTGATAAGTAAAGATTTTATATCCAGAAAGTGCAATTTGATTCTCGGTCATGTCAAGTATTTTTTCCGCCTCCAAAAGTGTTGCTTCTTCATAAAAATTCCTAGCATTTGTTCTTGTGATATTTGGTTTTATGTTAATCGAAGTATCTGTTGCAATTTGAAATTGTGTTTCGTCAATCACACCATCTTTTTTCATCTCCAAAAGCACAAGATTTCTTCTTTTTTTTGCATTTTCTAGGTTCAAAACAGGGGAATATGTCCTTGGCGATTTTATCATGCCAGCAAGCAATGCACTTTCTTCAATTTTCAAATCTTTTGCAGGTTTTCCAAAATATATTTGGCTTGCGTTTTCAAGTCCATAGGCACCAGAGCCAAAATAAATAACATTCAAGTAAGTTTCCATAATTTCATCTTTTGTAAAATTTCTTTCAAGTTCTTTTGCAAGTGCCATTTCATTAATCTTTCTTGATAGGGTTTTTTCATTTGATAAATGTGTGTTTTTTATGAGTTGTTGACTGATTGTGCTGGCACCTTCTTTCATAGACCTGCTTTTTAGGTTATTAAAAAATGCCTTTGCAATTCTTTTATAGTTTAATCCATGATGTTTATAAAAATCTTTGTCTTCAATGGAGATAAAACTTTGTGACACATAACTTGGCAATTCTTCTAACTTGACAAGTGCTTTTTTTCCCGAAACATCATTGATTTTATTGTTATCAATATCATATATATCAATGCTTGTATTTTGTGCTTCAAGCAATGCTTTATCAAATAAAACATCGCTCTTTGCCGTGTTTATATATACAAAAACACCACCCACAAAAATAAGCATGGCAAGAAATAGAATAATAAATATTGAAACAGAAATTTTTGCAAACTTTTTCATACAATTTAGTTTGTTATCTAATTGCAAATTTATTCTATCAAAAATAAATATAGCTGCGTTTTGCAAAACAAAATTTATATCTATGATATAAACATTTACTTTATTTATGTTATTTGCTAGCAAATTGTCGAAAAACATAGTATAATTACACTGGAGTTATTTATGCAAAAATACTATAAAATTGTCACTTTTGGTTGCCAGATGAATGTTCACGAAAGCGAAAAGATTGCTGGCACACTTGAAAGTTTGGGATATAAAGCAACAGAGATTGACGAACAAGCAGATGTTGTTGTATTCAATACTTGTTGTGTTAGAGAAGCAGCCGAGCAAAAAGCACTAGGAAATATAGGAAAATTTAAGCCAATAAAAAAGCAAAAAAAAGATATGATTATTGCTGTTTGTGGTTGCATGGTTCAACAAGAAAAAAGAGCAGAGCAAATATACAAAACTTTTCCTTTTGTAAACATCGTTTTCGGCACACACAATAGCTATAAATTCAAAGAATATCTAGAAAGTGTGTTAAATAAAAAGCAAAAAAGAGTATATCAAGTTGTAAAGGAAGACCCATGTTTACCTCTTGAAGTTGAAAGTTTCAGGACAAGTGGGGCAAATGCTTGGGTTAATATTATGTATGGTTGCAACAACTTTTGTACATATTGCATCGTGCCTTATGTAAGAGGACGTGAAAAATCTAGACCAATGGAGGAAATTGTGAGTGAGTGCAAAAAACTTGTTGAAAATGGCTACAAGGAAATCACATTGCTTGGACAAAACGTAAATTCCTATGGAAATACTTTCAATAATGGCAAAAATAACTTTGCAGAACTACTCAAAGAAGTCGACAAAATTGAAGGGAATTTTGTTATCAAATTTTTGACTTCTCATCCAAAAGATTTGAGTGAAGAAGTCGTAAAAGTTATAGCAAATAGCAAGCATATCAGTCATATGATACATCTTCCTGTTCAGTGTGGAAACAACCGGCTTTTGAAACTTATGAACAGAAATTACACCGTGGAACATTATTTGAATACTATTGACATGATAAAAAAACATATTCCTGACGTAAATCTTTCAACAGACATTATTGTTGGATTTCCAACAGAAACAGAAGAAGATTTTGAAGACACATTAAATTTACTTAAAAAGGTACAATACAACACAGTTTTTGGATTTATTTATTCAAAGAGAAGTGGAACCCCAGCTGACAAAATGGAAGGACATATTCCACTTGATATAAAAAGAAAAAGAGTAAATAAACTTTTGGCACTCCAAAGAGAGATAGAAAAAGAAAAACTTAAAAGATTTTTGGGACAAACCATAAAAGTTTTGATGACAGACAGAAAAGAAGGCAAGGTTTTTGGAAAAACAGATTGCGGAATAAATGTTATTATTGAAAATGTACAAGAATTCAAAGTTGACTTCGTAAACGTAAAGATAAATGAAATAAAAAATACAAAATTAATTGGAGAAATTGTTTAATGACATTAATTAACACATCAAAAGCACAAAAAGTATCACCAATGATGGAACATTACAGGAACACAAAAGAAAAATATAGCGATTGTGTCGTTTTTTATCGTCTTGGTGATTTTTATGAAATGTTTGATGATGATGCAATCAATATGAGTAGAGAACTTGACTTAACACTGACATCAAAAGATTGTGGAAATAGTCAAAAAGCACCAATGTGTGGAATTCCAGTAAAATCTGTTGATTTATACATTCAAAAAGCATTGCAACTAGGTCATAAAATTGCAATTTGTGAGCAACTAACCGACCCAAAACCGGGTGAGATTGTTGAACGTGATGTTATTAGAGTTATAACACCCGGAACAATTATGGAAGAAAGTTTGCTTGATGAGCGTAAAAATAACTTTATTATGTGTTTATATCACTCTCAAAATGGAAGTAGTATTTCTTGGTGCGATATAACAACAGGTGAGTTTAATGCAACTGAAATTTCAAAAAATGATAGTTTAAGCATAATAAATGACCTGATAACTATGATTTCTCCTGCTGAAATTATTTGCAACGAAGAAGCAATAAAAATTCAAAATGAAATTTTGAATTTGGAACATAA
>CADBPU010000108.1 GCA_902796635.1 uncultured Eubacteriales bacterium
GCAATGGCATTTGTTGCACTTGTAATTTCGGGTGTGGCTTTGCTCATATCAAAAATATTTTTAGGTGCAAACACTGTTGCAGCAACAGTTCTTAATAGTATTGCTTATGTTTTGGCATTTGTTGTAACAAGTTTTTGTGCATACAATTACGTCAAAACAAAACACAGCATAGTTTGGGTTATAGTTTACATAGTTGCAGTTGTAATTGTTGTTGTGCCACTTGTGCTTACTATGTTTGGAAAATAAAATAAAGGTGAAATATGAAAATAAAATTTAACACGTTCAACTTGATTATTGGCATATCTTTTATTCTTGCATTTATTTGCTTGATGGTTTCTTATGCAACATATTTCATGTTCTATCCATCAATGGTATTTTTTGAAGCAGGATTTGTAATGCTTTCTGTAAGATTAATACAAGCGTATGCAAAATCTCAAAAAGAAATTGAAGAAAGACAAGAAGTCATCGTCATGCAACTTGCAGAAGGCGAAGATGGAGAAACCTATGTGATGCAAGACAAGAAAAAAGAAAAAAAGTTGCGTCGCAAAAGAAGAAGTCAAAGATTTGATAGGTTGCTTCCTTCAATTTTTTCAATAGGTGTAGCAATTCTCATTGCATACATGTTCATCAGTTCAATCATAACACATTAATAATTTATGGTTTGTAAAATTAAAATTGATACAAGCCATTTTTCTTGCAAATTTCTTTTTATTTTTACAAAAAATTTACTATTAATGTCAAAACAAATTGCAATAATATATTTTGTATGATATAATACAACCTATGTGATGTTAAGTTTTTGCTTTGCTCAAACTTAAAGCAATTTTTTCAAATTGCACAATCAAAACTTTGTTTTGCTTGCATTACAGCTTTGATTAACATCAGTCGTCCGAAAATATTGCCTTGCAATGCTTTCTCTCGACTTCCGATAATATCAAACAACAAAAAAAAAGGAGAAAAAATAATGGAATACACAAAAGAAGTTCTTGCTGACAAAAAAGTAAAACTAACAATCAAAGTTTCAAAAGAAGAATGGGAGAAAGCACTGCAAGATGCTTATGAACACACAAAGGGTAAATATCGTGTTCAAGGTTTCAGAGCAGGCAAAGCCCCAAGAAAAGTTATAGAAAAGGAATATGGCGACACAGTTTTTTATGATGAAGCATTAAACAATTGTTTTTATGTTTATTATGAAGAAGCTCTAACAAAAGAAAAATTGGAAGTTGTAGGCAATCCAAAACTTGACGTAGAAAAAATTGACGAAACAGGTGTCACTCTTGTTGTTACAACAGAAGTTTATCCAGAAGTCAAACTTGGTGCTTACACAGGACTCACAGTAGAAAAACCAGAAATCAAAGTGTCTAGCGCAGAAGTAAATGCAGAAATTGAAATTATGAGAGATAAAGCTGGCAGAATGGTTGTGCAAGACAGACCAGCAAAAAATGGCGACACACTTATGATTGACTTTGTGGGTAAGAAAGATGGCGTTGCATTTGATGGCGGCACAGCAAAGGGATATGAGCTCAAACTTGGAAGTGGCACATTTATCCCTGGATTTGAAGACCAACTTGTTGGTGCAAAAGCAGGCGAAGAAAAACTTGTAAATGTAACTTTCCCAGCAGAATATCCAGCAGAAGACTTGGCAGGCAAACCATGTACATTTGAAGTAAAAGTTCATGAAGTTAGAGAAAAAGTTTTGCCAGAACTTGACGACAACTTTGCAAAAAATGTTAGCGAATTTGATACTTTTGAAGAATATAAAAAGAGTGTGAAAGAACAACTTAAAAAAGAAAAAGAACAAAAAGCAGAGCAGGATGCAGAAGAAAAACTTTTGCAAATGATTACTGATAATTCACAAGTAGACATTCCAGAAGTTATGGTTGAAGAACAAGCACACGAATTTGTTCACAACTTTGCTCATCAACTTGAACATCAAGGCTTGAATATTGATGATTATGTTAAATATATGAATACAACAATAGAAGAACTTGAAAAATCAAGAATGGACGATGCTAGAAAGACCGTAAAAACACGTCTTGTCTTGGAAGAAGTGATGAAAAGAGAAAACATCAAACTTGAAAAAGACGAACTTGAAAAAGCAATAGCAGAGCAAGCAGAGTTTAATGGTGTTTCTGTTGAAGAATTCAAAAAGACAGTTCATGACCACTATCTCAACCAAATTGCAAGCAACTTGATACTTTCAAAACTCTTTGATTTCTTAAAAAAGAACAACAATATGTAATTTACAAAAGATAAAATGTCAAAAGTGCATTTTATCTTTTTTTATGAAAAAAAATGACAAAAAATTATAAAAAAAGTATGTAATTTTATTAAAAATTAAACAATAATGCTATAAATGGAGGATTTATGCTTATACCTTATGTTGTAGACAATTTGAATAGTGGAGAGAGAAGTTATGATATTTATTCTAGATTACTTGAAGACAGAATAATCTTTTTGGGTGGAGAGATAACCACAGAAGTTGCAAATTCTGTGATTGCACAAATGCTGTTTTTGGAAGCAAAAGATAACAGCAAAGATATTTGTCTATATTTGAATACACCGGGTGGTGCAATAGATGCTGGGCTTGCCATTATGGACACTATGAACTATATTAAATGTGATGTTTCAACAATTTGTGTTGGTCTTTGTGCATCTATGGGTGCAGTATTACTTTCAAGTGGTGCAAAAGGTAAAAGATTTGCACTCAAAAACAGCAAAATTATGATTCATCAGCCACTAATAAATAATGTTGGTGGACAGGCAAGTGATATAAAAATAGTTGCCGACCAAATCTTAAAATCAAAAGATACAATCAATAATATTTTGGCAGAAAACACAGGCAAGCCAAGAACTAAAATTGATGAAGATACAGAAAGAGATTACTATTTAACAAGTTATGAAGCACAAGAGTATAATTTGATTGACAAAGTTTTGGTAAAGGGAGAATAGTTGTGCAAAAAAGTGATATGATATGCTCATTTTGTGGTAGGGGGCAAGAAAATGTAAAAAAATTTATCGCAAGTCCCAATGGAAATTCTTTTATATGTGAAGATTGCATTGCAATTTGTGGCGATATAATCAAAAATGATGATATAAAACCAGTTGCAGAAGCCAAAAAATTGCTTTTGCCAAAAGAGATAAAGCAACATTTGGATGATTATATTATAGGTCAAGATGAAGCAAAAAGGGTTTTGAGTGTTGCAGTGTATAATCACTACAAAAAAATACGATATAACGTATTTTCACGCTCAAAAAACAAGATAGAACTTGACAAGAGCAACATTTTACTTGTTGGGCCAACAGGTAGTGGAAAAACATTGCTTGCAAAAACTTTGGCAAAAATTTTAGATGTTCCGTTTGCCATGTGTGATGCAACAACTTTAACCGAAGCCGGCTATGTTGGTGATGATGTTGAAAGTGTGCTTTCAAAATTGCTTGCCAATAGTGGTGGTGATATCAAAAAAGCACAAACTGGAATTATCTATATTGATGAGATAGATAAAATTGCAAAGAAAAATGAAAATCGAAATCTACCAAAAGACCCAGCAGGCGAAGGCGTGCAACAAGCACTTTTGAAGATTATTGAAGGCACTATTGCAAATGTTCCAATCCAATCAACAAGACGCACTCCATATCAAGAAACTGTTGCTTTGGATACTTCGCAAATACTCTTTATTTGTGGTGGTGCTTTTGTGGGCCTTGATAAAATTGTTGACGAGCGTGGCAAAAATCATAATTTAGGATTTTCAAAAAAACTGGAAGAAAATTGCTTAAATTTTGCGATTTTACCCCAAGATTTGATAAAATTTGGCTTAATTCCTGAATTTGTTGGCAGATTGCCTGTTGTCAGTCGTTTGCAAAAATTGACCAGTCAAGACCTTCAAGATATATTAACAAAGCCAAAAAATTCAATTATAAAACAATATCAAGAGATGATGAAAATTGATGGTATAAGTTTTGATGCCAGTCAAGATGCAATAGAAGAAATTGCAAGGGAAGCATCAAATTTGGGAGATGGTGCAAGGGGACTTAGAACAATACTTGAAAACAACCTTTTAGATGCTATGTATGACTTGCCATCATCAAATATCAAAAAATTTGAACTAGATGCAAAAAACAAAAAATTACTGCTAAAATATGAAAACAATAGTTCGATTTCTGTACAATCATAGAAATTAATATAAAAATAAAGTTGATGTGATAAATTTTGCATCAACTTTTTTTATTTGTTTTTTTGATATATTGACAAAAAATACAAAACATATAAATATATTTACAAAATTAGATATATGTTTGCAAAAAGCAACAAATTTTAGTATAATGACAGCAGTCGCATATTTTTTATTAAAATATATGCAAAAAATAAAAGGACAATATATGAAGGAACAAAAATACAAACTTATCACTTTGGTTGGCGTTGTAAATTTTCCACAAATGCCAATTTCCTGTGATATAAGAAAAGATGTATCAAAAAAGAGTATTATTTCTGCTTTTCAAAATGCTGAGCAGATAGTTTTTGTTACGCAAACAAAAAATAACATAAGTGGCAATGTTGTTGATAGCATAAACTATACTGGTTGTTTGAGTGAAATATTAAATGTTGAAAATAGGGATGATTTTTTGCAAGTGCAGGCAGAAGGCGTTGAAAGAGTTAGAATAAAAACTGCTTTTCAAGAAAATGGAATTATGTATTGCACTATTGAAAAAATTACACCAACAGATATTTCAAAAGAAAAAGCCAATTTGCTTATAAGCACTGCAAAAGAGCATTTTGTTGAGTTTGCAAGTTTTGATAACAAATTTTCGCCAGAAATCATGCGTCT
Source organism: uncultured Eubacteriales bacterium (assembly GCA_902796635.1). GTDB lineage: Bacteria > Bacillota > Clostridia > Christensenellales > UBA1242 > UBA9845. The sequence continues at coordinate 4,827 of CADBPU010000108.1, forward strand.
TGTTGATACAATAAATGAGCCAAATAGTTTTGTTGACGCCGTAGCAACCATTGCAGTAAGAAATCTCAACAAACAACTCACAATATTAAATGAAAACTGCACAGAAAAGCGTCTTGAACTTTTGATTGGCTACTTACTTGATGAAATAGAAATTGCAAAAGTTAATGTTGAACTATCAAAAAAAGTTCACAAGAGTATGGATAAAAACCAAAAAGAGTACTATTTGCGTGAGCAAATGAAGGCAATAAGTGAAGAACTTGGAGATGATGCAAGCGAGTTTGATGAAATAGAGCAAAAAATCAAATCAGGCAAAATGCCAGAAGAAGTTAAAAAGAAAGCCCTAAAAGAACTTAACAGAGTCAAAAAATTGCCAAATGCAAGCCCAGATTATTCAGTACTTAGAAATTATCTCGACACACTTTTAGAACTGCCTTGGGGCGAAAAAACAACAGACAACAAAGACTTGGTAAGAGCAAGACAAATTTTGGATGAAGACCACTCTGGTCTTGAAAAGGTAAAAGATAGAATTATAGAGTATCTTGCAGTTATGCATTTGACTGACAAAATTGGTGGTCAAATAATTTGTTTTGTTGGCCCACCCGGGGTAGGAAAAACAAGCATTGCAAAGAGTATTGCAAGAGCACTTGACCGTAAGTTTGTCAAAATGAGTGTTGGTGGAGTGAAGGACGAAAGCGAAATTCGTGGGCACAGAAAAACTTATGTTGGTGCAATGCCGGGCAGAATAATATACAACATGCAACAAGCAGGAAGCATGAATCCAGTTTTTCTTATTGATGAAATCGATAAGATGAGTAGTGATTTTAGGGGCGACCCAACAAGTGCTATGCTTGAAGTTTTGGATCCAGAACAAAATGCTGTGTTTAGAGATAACTTTTTGGAAGTGCCTTTTGACCTTTCAAATGTTTTGTTTTTGGCAACTGCAAACAATATAAGCGATATTCCAACACCACTACTTGATAGAATGGAAGTTATTGAACTTTCAAGTTATACACTTAACGAAAAATTTGCTATTGCAAAAGAACATTTAATTCCAAAACTTGTTGCAGAACATGGTATAACAAATGAAGATATCAAGTTTGAAGATGATGCAATAAAAACAATAATTGAAAAATATACATACGAAGCAGGTGTCAGGGGACTTGAAAGAACACTTGCAACTGTTTGCAGAAAGGTTGCTGTAAAAGTTGTCAATCTTGGCAAAACAGAGCAATATTTGATAACAAAAGATAATTTGTACGATTATTTAGGTGCTCAAAAGGTTGTTATCGATGGCAAGCGAGAGATGCCGGAAGTTGGTGTTGTTAGTGGTCTTGCTTACACAACAGTTGGTGGTGGAGTGCTGACTATTGAAGTTAATTTGGTGCTTGGCGATGGAAAGATTATCATGACAGGTCGTCTTGGCGATGTTATGCAAGAAAGTGCCAAAGTTGCACTTAGTTCTGTAATTTGTAAAGCAGAGCAATATGGCATAGACCCAGAAATATTCAAAAAGAGAGATTTACATATTCACGTGCCAGAAGGTGCAGTAAAAAAAGATGGTCCAAGTGCTGGATGTGCACTTGCAACTGCAATATATTCTGCTTTTACCAACAAAAAGATTGACAATAATCTTGCAATGACAGGAGAAATAACAATTCGTGGAAATGTACTTGCTATTGGTGGACTTAAAGAAAAGCTCTTTGCTTGTGTTAGGGCAGGAATAACAAATGCAATTGTTCCAGAGCAAAATAGGGAAGATGTAAAAGAATTGCCAGAAGACATAACAAAAAATTTGAACATAACATACGCCAAAACCTTTGACGATGTACTTAAAGTTGCAATAAAAAATTAAGTGTAATCATATTGATTGCACTTTTTTTGTAAATTTGGTATATTTTTTGTATGAAAATTATAAATGCAAAATTTTTAACCACTGTTGCAAGTCAAAACCTGCTTCAAAACACAAAATGTGAGTTTGCTTTTGTGGGAAAGAGTAATGCTGGCAAAAGCAGTTTGATAAACGCACTCACAAACAGCAAAAGTTTGGCACGCACGGGCAAAACAGCAGGCGTCACAAAAAATATCAATTATTTTTCCATAAATAATGGAGTTTTTTGTTTTGTTGATTTGCCGGGATACGGTTATCACACAGCAGGAAAGCAAGAACAAAATAAGTGGGCAGAGATATTAGAGTATTATTTGACAAATTCTCAAAATTTGAAGTGTGTTTTTGTGCTTGTTGATGGCAGACACGAGCCAAGTGATAATGATAGACTTATGCTCAAATATCTCAATCAATTTGCAATACCTTTTGCAGTTGTTGCCACAAAGTGCGACAAGCTCAAAAAAAATGATATTGCAAAAAACAGACAAATGATAGCACATGGCTTGGCACTAGGGGAAAGCAATATAATAATGTCAAGTTCTGCAACAAAACTTGGACTTAAAGAAATTTTATCAGTCATGCAAAATTTTATAAATTAATATTCATTTGAATATTGATTTTTTTTATTATATATGATATAAATATCACATGGAAATACAAAAAGAGACTATAATTGAAGCAAAAAACAGCATAAAATCCTTGTTTGGCATGTTTAATGATGAAATAAATACAAGAATAGATAATATGCAAATTGAACTTGCAGAGCCGGGCAAATCATCACATTTTGATTATGTGAAAAATGTTGTTTACATAAATGGCAGATATGCAGATGATGTAAATCATTTTGTACATGAAATTTTACATGCACTCAGCACAAAATATGTGCTTGGCAGAACAAATATTGGCTTCAACAAAAAGTATTACAAAAAATTCAAAGATGGTTTTTTGGAAGTTAGTTACGGCTATGCAATTAATGAAGGTGCAACGCATGCACTGACACGCAATGCCACAAAAGGTAAGTTTGGACCAATTGAGCCACTCACAAATTATGATTTTTCTGCAAATATTTATCAAAATATAGAAAAACTAATATCTCCAACAATTGCAAAACTTTTGTATTATAATGCAAGTGTAAACGAGTTTGTTCAAACAACAGCAAAAGTTTGTCATACTAATGAAGAAAATGTGCTCAAATTAATACTTAATTTAGATGCATATTTTGACACATTTAGAATTTTTAATTACTTTATGGAAAAACCACAGGCAGAAGATGTCAAATCATTACTCACAAATGTCTATACTTATCTTGCAAAAATTATGAGCGATAAGGCAAAGGCAGAAGGAAAATCTTTCAACTTTTTTGAAAATGTTTCAACAGAGCATCTCACAAAAGATGAACTCAAAATGTTTGCAGAAGTGGGCTCAAGAGTTGATGTAAACAATGCAAAAAGCCATAATGACTACACAATAAAGCAATATGAAAAGATGGCAATTTATCTCATGGCACTTCAAGATGAAAAACAACTCAAAGATTTTGATTTTGTGCCTGCACCACTCAAAACAGGTGAATTTTATAACTTTTTGCTTTTAAGTAATTATTATTGCGATGAAAACAAGATAAGAAAAGATATAAAAAGTGCAGATGCAAAAGCAAGTTTAACAAGAAAAATTTTTGATGAAAATAGACATTCGTTTAATCTTGATGAGAATTTGCCAGAAAATATTAGAACACTTCTTTCAAGTAGATATGCAGTAAGAGCAGGCGTTGCCACAAGCGATTATTACATGATGAAATGTATAGGCAATAACAAATTTGATAATTATATGAAAAATAGTGATCAAGATTACTATGAAGCACTTAAAGAGTGTGTAGAAAGCATGGAAATTGAACAAAAACTATAAGAAATTTTTTAGAGAAATGCTAATTGTGTTTCTCTATTTTTATACATATTTATGCATAATTATACACAAAATAGCATAATTTTTTACTTTTTATAAATTTTTTATGAATAAACACATTTTATCTTACTTTTTCATAATATAGAGTATACGGGAGAAAAAGGAGGTAATTATATGTCATTTTTTTCAAACAATAGGACAGATAGAGGTCCCGGACCTATTGTTGGCAATCCAATGAATGGTTTGTGTGAGAAAGTATGTATTTTGACAAAAAAAGTGTTTGATAGTTGTATCAATCAATTTCAAGCACAAGGCGTAAATGTCACAGTTGACCCAAGTACATACAATCCGGAAAACCCAACATTCCCACTCACTTTTGTTGGATGTCAAAGCACTGGCGAACAGGCAACCACAAGCAACTTGACAATCACTAGATTTGATGACAGACCAAATTTTGCAAGAGTTTCTGTTGACGTAAATATTCCAATCACAATCACATACACAGACGCAAATGGTGTTGCAGGCAGTGGCTCAGGCGTACTTACAGTCAGTGAAGATGTTGTTATGAGCATACCACAAGCGTCAATAATACCTTTCACAGTAGAAGCTTTTGGTGCTGCAATTTGTTCTGATGGTGAATATATTGGCGACAATACATTCCAAATCACAACATGCACAACAGTCATTCTTAGAATTGTTGCAGAAGTTCAACTCATGGTTCCAAGTTATGGCTTATGTGCAATACCACCATGTCAAGAATATTCAAACGAAATTTGTCCAGGAACATTTGATTTGCCATTATTCCCAACAACTGCAAATTAAGTGTAAATAAGTAAAATTTACAGAAGCCAATTATGGCTTCTTTTTTATAATAGTTTTTTATCTTTGTCATTTTATTTTGCGATTTATTTTTATTTTTGTATAATTAATTTGTGAAAGATGCAAAAAAGGAATTAATTTTTGATTTGCCCAATCCAAAGCGAGAAATTTTTAAGCGTCTCGTTATTTTTGCTTTGATTTTTATGATTATTTATGTTTGTGCAGTCAATTACAAATCTTTTATTAGAGTTTACAATATGTATAATTATGACAAATATCTCACTTCACTTTATAACTTAAAAAAAGAAAAGGGACTATTTGCACTTAAAGAAATAAACGATTCTTGTATTGCCTACATAGAGATTCAAGATTTAGATATTCACTTGCCAATAGTGGAAGTTCAAAATACAAAAGAAGAAGATTTTTATCTAAAACATGATTTTAGAAAATGGGAAAATGAACTTGGCTCACCTTATCAAAAATATGGTACAGTAATAAATCAAACAACAAACACAGTTTTTATAGGGCACAGCGCATATAGTCAATCTATTTTCAATAATAAAAAAAATCAAACGATTTTTGGGAAATTAAACAAATATTTGTATGCAAATGATGCATTTAATTATCATATTACAGTTGAAACTTTTGATGATGTCTATAACTTTCAAGTTGTCAGTGTAATGCTATTCAAAGCTGAAAACAGCACAGCACCAGAACTTACCATTTACAACACAAAAAACATCTCAACACAATCTCAGTTTGATAACTTTTATAATATCTTAAAAACCAAATCACTCATAAACAACTTGCCAACGGCAGAGTTTGGAGATAAATTTTTGACACTATTCACTTGCTCAACTGCCGATTTGAATTATAGAGTTATGGTCATCGCAAAACAGGTATAAAATTGCCTGTTTTTTTATAAATCTTAAACTCCAAAAATCATGCAAAGCAAAAAGGTTATGCCGGCACTCAAAATGCCATGAGTGAATTTTTGAAATAGATAAAATTTTGTGTTAACATTTGCTTCTTTCAAAAAACTGCTTGCTTGCAAAAACACACAAAGTCCACCAAAGCCAATCAAAAAACTTGCTATGGTTGTGGTTACAATTTTTGGCATGGCAATTTGAGATAGCAAAATTGAGCCATTGCTCACTTCAAAAATTCCACAAATTGTTGCGTTTGATAGTTCAGCGTTCGCACCAAAAATTTTAAGTAAATTGCAAAGTGGAGCAAACAGTTTTAGGTCATTAAAAATATCTATCACAAGAAATGCAACTGCAATCCAGCCACCGACAATCAAAACACTTAAAATGCTGTCTTTCATACTTTCTGCGAGCAAATTTTGCGATTTTTTTGTGTTTTTTTCATTATTTTTTGCAAATTTTTCAAAATTTTCTGTTTTGTCAATATAAAAATGTCTAAAAAGTAATCCATTAAAAATACTTCCAACAACATGACTCAAAAACAAAATATAGCCAATTTTTGCACTCAAAAACATGGCTGTTCCCACACTGCCAACAATAAATAACGGCCCACTTGTTGAACAAAAAGTACAAAGTTTGTTTGCCTGCTTTGTTGTTATTATTCCCATTTTGTGATACTCGCTAATCATTTTTGCGCCAACAGGGTAGCCACTAATAATACTTAACAAAAAGATATAACTAGATATTTTTGGTGCATTGAATAGTTTGCTGTTTATCTTATAAAACTTTGACGTAAGCGATGAAATAAAATTTAAGTTAGTCAAAAGTTTGGTCAAAAACATAAATGGAAATAATGATGGCAAAACGCATTTTGCCCAAACACAAAGCCCACCATAAATTGAGTTTATGCAAAGGTTTGGCTTTGCAACAATGCAAGCAATTATAAAGATTATAAAAATACTTGCTAAAATATTTTTCTTGCTAATATTTTTGTTTTTTGGTATCATACTAAAAACAGATATCTTTTTAATTTTTGTGCTTTGCATACAAAAGTTTATGAAATTGGAGTTTTTATTATGATAAATGGCAAAAAAATTGGTTTGGTTTTGAGTGGTGGTGGAGCAAAAGGACTTGCCCATGTTGGTGCAATAAAAGTGCTTGAAGCCAATGGAATAATTCCTGACATTATTGTTGGTACAAGTATGGGTAGCACAGTTGGCGGGCTTTATGCTTGTGGCATGCCAATATCAAAAATAGAAAGTGAATTTTTGAAATTCAAAATAACTGATTTGTTTGACCTTAATGTGTTCAATATCACAAAGCAAGGTTTGATTGCTGGAAAGAAATTTATAAAACTTATAGACAAACACTCAAAAAATGCAATGATAGAAGATGCCAAAATCAAATATGCCTGCGTTGCTTGTGATTTGAAAACAGGAAAGCCATATATTTTTGACAAAGGTAAATTGTCTGTTGCAACTCGTACAAGTTCATCAATTCCGGGTATTTTTGCGCCACTAAAAAAAGATGGTATGCTCTTGGTTGATGGTGGAGTAATCAACAATATTCCAACAGATGTTGCATATCAAATGGGTGCAGACTATGTCATCAGCGTTGATTGTATTGGCAAAGCATATCTCATCAAAGACATAAAAAGTGTTGTTGACATTTTGATGTCAAGTTTCAGTTTGACACAATATCACATGGTCAAGTGTAAGGGATATAGAAGTGATGCAAAAATTGTGGTAAATAATTACGAACATGATTATTATGATGCCAAAAAAGAGAGTTTTATTGAAACAATACAACTTGGAGAATCTGCAACAAACAAAAAAATTGCAAAAATAAAAAGAGATTTGCAGATAGCTCAATAGCAATTTTGTCCAGCCAGTCTGTGCTACGCTTTCAAGTGTTGCACAAAATTCTATTTCGCCTTTGGCATAAGGGACTGAATTATAATAAATGCAATTTTAATTATTTATAAAGTAATAACATAATAGAGCAACAAAAGTAAAAAAAGTACTTTACATTTGTTGTTTTTTTTGTCATAATAGTGTCATACAAAATAGGAGATAAAAATGAAAGTTTTAGTTGTAAATGCGGGAAGTAGCAGTTTGAAATATCAACTTTTTGATATGGACACAGAAGAAGTTATTGCAAAAGGAAATGCAGAAAGAATTGGTCTTGATGGCAGTTTTTTGAAACACAAAGCAAAGGGTGTTGAAACAATACTCAAAAGAGAATTGCCAAATCATGCCGAGGCAATAGCACTTATATTAGAAACTTTGGTTGATGCGCAAATAGGTGTTATCAAAAGTATTGATGAAATTGATGCAATCGGCCACAGAGTTGTTCATGGTGGAGAGCATTATACAAAACCATGTTTAGTAAATCAAAAAGTTATTGATGATTTGCGTGGGCTTGTTGATCTTGCACCACTTCATGCAATTCCAAACACAGATGGCATTATTGGTTGCATGCAAGTTGCCCCACAAATTCCAAATGTTACAGTATTTGATACGGCATTCCACAGCACAATGCCAAATTATGCATATTTGTATGGCGTGCCAATGAAATATTACAGAGATTATGCAGTAAGAAGATATGGTGCTCACGGCACAAGCCACAAATTTGTAGGCCAAAAACTTGCAGAATATGCTGGTCTTGATTTTGAACACTCAAAACTCATCACTTGCCATATTGGTAATGGTAGCAGTATCACAGCAATTAAGGACGGAAAGTGTATTGATACATCAATGGGTATGACACCGCTAGAAGGTCTTATTATGGGCACAAGATGTGGAGATATTGACGCAAATGTTATTCAATATCTTTGCAAAAAAACTGGTTATGATGTAAATAGAGTCACACAAATACTCAACAAAGAAAGTGGACTTTTGGGAATAACAGAAAAGAGCAGTGATATGAGAGATATTTGCGAAATGTATGCAAATGGCGACCCATCTGCAACACTTGCACTTGAAATGCTTGCTTACAGAATAAGAAAATATATTGGCTCATATGTTGCAGCACTTGACGGAGTTGATGCAATCTGCTTCACCGCAGGTATTGGTGAAAACACACCAGAACTTCGTGAAATGGTTTTAAGCAATATGAACTATCTCGGCGTAAAGTTTGACAGAGATGCAAATTATTCAATTCCACGTGGAGATGATGCACTCATCACAGCAAAAGATAGTGCAGTTCCTGTTTATGTAATTGCAACAAACGAAGAAC
>CADBPU010000109.1 GCA_902796635.1 uncultured Eubacteriales bacterium
ACTGCCACACTCACTACATCAAATATATCTACATTTGATGAAGAAGCAGGAACTATAACGCTTTATGCAATTTGGCTAGAAAATTATGTACAAATAACAGTAAAGCAAGACGGTGATAATTGGTTAGATAGTGGCATGAGATTTGCACTTTATGTAGATGGTGTAGTAAAATATAATTATAATTTTGCAAATATCACAAGATCTGGTGCTACTGTAAGATTTGGTCAAATTGATTTAATTGATGAAAATGATGAGCAAATTGAATATCAAATCTATGCTCAAAAATCTTCTACTGACACAACCCTTGTAGATACAGGAATAACTTTAACTCCAAATTATTATGAAAGTGGATATATGCGTAATTGTAATGCAAATGTATTCTATAATAATGTAAATCTTACACAAGGCACACATATTGCATCTGTTTCTGGTGCGGGGCTCTATTTGACGGGAGTTTCTGTTACAATTACAGCTACTGCAAGTTCTGGATATCAATTCTTAAATTGGACAGATGATGACGATGGTGATGCTGAAGTATCAACATTAAGTATTTATACATTTAGTGTACCTTCAAATGCTCTTAACTACACAGCAAATGCAGAAGTTATAACTTATACAATCACATTGCACAGCAATGGTGGAACAGTTGGCACAGATGGTTGGACAGAAGTCACAGCAAACGCAACATACACACATGGCTATACATATGAGGCAGCACAAGCGTTGCCACCACTTGCAGATATGACCAAAACAGGTTATGACTTTGCAGGTTGGTATGCAAACAGTAATTTATCAACTGGTGGCACAGTATCAAGTGTTGCCGCTGGACAGACCGGAAATAAAGAATTCTGGGCAAAGTGGACAGAACAAGTCTACACAATCACGTACTTGGATCAAGATGGTTCTGCATTTAGTGGAAGTCATATTGACACACCAAATGCACATCCAACAACTCACACTTATGGCACTGCTACAACATTAAATGGCGCAACCAAGGCAAACTATACATTTGATGGATGGTTTACAAATTCTGCTTGCACAGGTAGTGCAATAACAACACTCGGTGCAACAGATTACACAGCAAATATCATATTGTACGCAAAGTGGACATTATCAACGTTCACTTTGACAGCAGTTTTGAATGGTGGTTCAGTTTCTAGTGCAGAAGGTTGGACAAATACAGCTGGTACTTATACAAAGTCTGTAACATACAGTCAAGCATACGGCACATTGCCAACAGTAACCAAAACAGGTTATGACTTTGGTGGCTGGTACTTGACACCTGATTTCAGTGGAAGTGCAATAACTGCAGAAACAATTGTTTCAACAGCAAGCGACCACAGTATTTATGCTAAGTGGATATCAAGTGGAAGAATTGTCATTCAATCAACATATACTGGGTGCGATGCAAACAGTATGGCATTTATTGATTTGACAGTAAATGGACAGCCAATTTCATTGATGTTGTTTGCAAGAAAGATATACACAATAATAGGTGTTGAATATGGAACAATCACATTTAACACAAGTGCAAGTATCAATCACACTGCAAGCACAACAGGAAATTCGGTAACTCTGTCTACATCAAGCACTAATTTCACTGAGACGATAACTATCACAGTCACAAAAACAGGTTATGGTTCACTGCATGGTTCAAATGTCACACAAGACTTTACTGCGGCAATCGCAGAAAACTTCAACAGTGGTGCAAATGGAGTATATGTACTTCATGCGGCAGGTCTCACAATTGAAGTTAGTGATATTGAGCCAAAGAATATGAGTGTTCAAAATGCAAATATTATCTTGATTTCAACAATAGTTTCAATAACAGTTTGTTCAGTTGTTTGCTTTGTGGTTATCACAAAAAACAAAAAGAACAAAAAGGTTGTAATTATCAAGAAATAACAAAAAAAGTTCACTATTTGTGAACTTTTTTTTGATGTAATTAATTTTTTATTTGTCATCCTAAACCGAACAGAATTTCTAGGCTTTTGAAGGAACTATTCATCTTCGAACGCTTGCGTGAGAGAAAATATTGTTGAGATTCTTCCAAAGTCAAGAATGTGGTATGGTCAGAATGACAGTGCAAGAAAGTATGCATGATGAGATTCCTACGTCGAAAATCTTCAATTTTCTTCTCTGAATGACAAAAAAAAGTGGAACTTGTTTCCACTTTTATTTTTTATCTGTTCTTTTTTCTAGCTTCTTCTCTTTTAAGCTTTTTCTTTACGCTTGGTTTGAGATATTCTTGGTTCTTTTTGATATCACCAATAATTCCGTCTTTTTGACATTTTCTCTTAAAACGTTTGATAGCACTATCTAAACTTTCTGTTTCGCCAACTTTAACTACGCTCACAATTTCACCACCTTGGATATAAATTTCTGTTAAATTATACCATATTTGTGTAAATTGTCAAGATATTTGATATAAAAAAAAATGGACTTTTTGAGTCCATTTTTTTTATTAAAAGTATTCGTTCATAACAAGTGTTGCAAAGTTTGTGTTTATCACTTTTGTGTAGTCTGGTGTTGCAGAAACACTTAATTCGCCTGCGTTTTTAAGCATTGTAATAAGTCTGTCAAAACTTGTTTCGCTCATGATTGGTGTTTCGTTCCAAGCATCGGCCAAAATATAGTTTTGAATGCCAACTTTCAAACTTTCTTTGCTACTGCCAGAAAATGATGGAGATAGACTATCAACAACAGAGTCAATATTTGCTGTTTTAAGATAGTTTAAGCCCCTTTGAATTGCCTTCAAAAATGCAATAATAACTTCCGGATTTTCTTGGATATAGTCTTTGTTTGCGCTGAAACAAGTGAAAGGTATTTCACCACTTTCTGCACCAACTGCTGCCACAATATATCCTGCACCTGTTTTTACAAACTCGCTTGCTGCTGGCTCAAACAATGTCATATAGTCGCCAACACCACTCAAAAATGCACCAGAGATATTTGCAAAAGCAATACTTGTGTCAAAAGTAAGGTCAGTTTCGATATTATATCCATTATTTTCTAACGCCATTTGTAAACTCATTGCTGGGCTTCCACCTTTTCTTCCTGCAATAATGTGTTTGCCTGCAAGATTTGACCAATCAAAACCAGGTTCGTTATTTCTTGAAATCAAGAAAGAGCCATCACGTTTTGTAAGTTGACCAAAAACAACAGGGTAGTTTGTATCGCCATTGACATAAGAATAAACATTCTGTTCTGGCCCCATAAGACCAATATCAGCCGAGTCCGTCATCAGTGCAACGTTTGTTGTGTTGCTACCTTCTGCTGTCATTAAATCAACAGAATAGCCCTCATCTTCAAAATAGCCGTTGTTGATTGCAATATAGAGTGGTGCATAGAAAATACTATTTGTGACTTGGTTTATTCTTATCACTTTCTTTGTTTCTGTTTGCGTGCAACCTGTGCTGATTATACAAGTTGAAAGTACAATCATTGCAATTAAAAAAATTGAAAAAAATTTTTTCATAAATCCTCCTTGACTATACTATTCAACACATGTTTTTTTTGTGAATTTTGAAAATTTTTTTGATTTTGATAAATGTTTATATATATTTCTTATTTAATAATCCAATTTTCACATTTGTTCAATATTTTCAATATACTGAATTATGACAAAAGAAAATTTTATGGAGAAACTATGGAAAAAACGATTTTGGAATTAAAAAATATTGGTCTTATATATCAGTCTAAAACAGGAGAAACAGAAGCAGTAAGAGATTTTAACTTGAAGGTTAAAAACGACGAATTTGTGGCTATTGTTGGGCCTAGTGGCTGTGGCAAAACAACAATGTTATCAATCATGAGTGGAATTTTGCCAACAACAAGTGGAAGTGTGCTACTTGATGGCGTTAATATAAAAGAAGCAAAGACTTATATAGGTTATATGTTTCAGCGAGATGAACTGTTTGAGTGGCGTACTGTTTGGAAAAATATAATGCTAGGGCTAGAAATTAAAAAACAAATTTCGCCCGAACAAAGCGAATATGCAAAAACTTTAATCAAAAAATATGGACTTGAAGAATTTATAAATAAAAAGCCAAGAGAACTGAGTGGGGGTATGCGTCAAAGGGTCGCACTCATTAGGACTCTTGTATTGAACCCACAAATTTTACTTTTAGATGAACCATTTAGTGCATTAGATTTTCAAACCAGACTAAGTGTTTGTGATGATGTTGCAAATATAATAAAAAGCGAGCATAAAACTGCAATACTTGTAACTCATGATATTTCGGAAGCTATAAGTATGGCAGACAGGGTTGTGGTTTTGACAAAAAGACCAGCAACAGTAAAAAAAGAATTTGTGATAAATCTTGATGGAAAAACCCCACTAGAAAAAAGAGAAGACCCTAAATTTTCAAATTTATTTAATCAAATTTGGAGGGAACTTGACAAATGAAAAATCAAAAAAACACGAAAGAAAATAATGATAAAATTATTCAAGTAAAAAATCTAAAAAATATAAAAAATGATAAAAAAAGCGTAAAAAGTTGCAAAAAAACAACAAAAAAAGCAAAATTTTTTACAAAAACGCAAAAATATAAAGATATTTCATCTGCAAGAAAGGAATATCTAAAAAAACAAAAGTTTAGAAAAATTTTTATTATAACAATTAGAATTTTGATACTTGTTTTGTTTTTTGCTCTGTGGCAAATTCTTGCAGATACTGGTGCAATCAATGTGTTTGTTTTCAGTTCACCTGCAAAAATTTTGGAAACTATTGGAGATTTGTTTGCGACGGGCAACTTGTTGCATCACATGTTTATAACTTTTTATGAAGCATTTTTGGGCTTTTTGATAGCAACAATTTTGGGATATTTGATTGCGGTAATCCTATGGTGGAACGAAAGATTACGAGAAATTTTGGAACCATATTTGATTGTTCTTAACAGTTTGCCAAAAGTGGCACTTGGACCTATAATCATCATTTGGTTTGGCGCTGGCACAAAAGCAATTATAGTAATGGCAATACTGATTATGATTATCATAACTGTTATTTCAATCTTAAATTCGTTTGTTTCTTGTGATAAGAACAAAATACTTCTTATGAAAAGTATGGGCGCAAACAAATGGCAAATATTAACAAAACTTGTTATGCCAAATGGAATAAACGAGTTTATGTCTGTTCTCAAAATAAATGTCGGCATGACTTGGGTTGGAACAATTATGGGAGAGTATCTTGTAAGTAAAGCAGGGCTTGGATATTTGATTGTTTATGGAAGTCAAGTTTTTAAGTTGGATTTGGTTATGACAAGCATTTTGATTTTATGTATTCCTGCAGGTTTGATGTATGGCGTTGTATGTCTATTTGAAAAGATTATAAACAAAAAATGATAAATATTTTGATTTGTAATCATTTTACAAAAAAATTACAAAAATTAAAAACATATATTGACAAAAATGCTTTTATGTCTTATACTTAATGTATAAATGGCTTGGAGGCTTATATGTTATTAGAATCATTTTCAAAAGTAATTGGTAATCCACTTTATATATGTGCAATCATTTTGGCATCTTTGGGCCTTGCTTGTGCATTAATTGCCAAAAGAGTTACAAAAGCAGTTAGAAAGACAGAAGAAGTAAAACCAGACGACAAGTTGTTGCTTATGCTCAAACTTGCTGGTTTAGGTCTTATCCTTGTTGGCTTTGTATTACTCGCAATTGGTGGCTTTTCAGCATTATCTTAATAAAAATTGGCAAATTCAAGCAAATTTGAGTTTGCTTTTTTTTGTAATTAATAATAAACTTAAACAAAGATTTTGACTATTTTATTTTTAATGATATAATAAATTGTATTTAAGTGTTTACTAGGAGTTATTATGGCAAATGTATTTGATGAATTAAAAGAAAGAGGACTTATAAAACAAGTCATTTATGAAGATGATTTAAGACAACTTTTTGGTAATAATCATGTAAGTTTTTACGTAGGTTTTGACCCAACAGCAGATAGTTTGCATGTTGGTCATTTTACAACGCTTCTCATGGCTTCAAGATTGCAAAAAGCAGGTCATAAACCATACATTTTGGTTGGTGGTGGCACTGGGCTTATTGGTGACCCAAGTGGCAGAACAGACATGAGACCTATGATGACAAAAGAGCAAGTTCAACACAATGTAGACAGCATCAAAAAACAATGTGAAAAATTTGTTAGTTTTGAAGGCGAAAATGGTGCAGTTATTGTAAATAATGCTGATTGGTTACAAAAACTTAACTATATAGATTTTATTAGAGAAGTCGGTGGCAATTTGTCAGTAAACAAAATGCTTTCTTATGATGCTTTCAGGTCAAGATACGAAAGGGGATTGTCATTTTTAGAGTTTAATTATATGCCTATGCAAGCATACGATTTTTATCATTTATTTAAGACTTATGGAGTGCAAGTAGAAGTTGGTGGAGACGACCAATGGGCAAATATGATTGAAGGTGCGGAGCTTATCCGCAGAAAGACTGGACAGCCAGCTTTTGCTTTGACATTTCCACTTTTAACAAAACCAGATGGTTCAAAAATGGGTAAAAGTGCAGGTGGTGCAATTTGGCTTGATGCAGAAAAAACTTCACCATTTGATATGTACCAATTTTTTAGAAATGTTGATGATTTGCTTGTTGAAAAAGAACTAAAAATGTTCACATATCTTCCATTAGAACAAATCAAAGAATTGACACAATATAAAGATGAAAGAATGAATAGAGCAAAAGAAATACTCGCTTATGAAATTGTTAAAATAGTTCACGGAGAAGAAGTGGCAAATCAAACTTTGCAAAAAGTAAAAGCAAGTTTTGCTGGTGATACAGAAAATATGACAACAGAAGAAGTTTCATCTGCTGAAATAAAAACTATTTTAGATTTGGTCGTAAAGTTTGGTGGTGTAAAAAGTAATGGAGAAGCAAGACGACTTATTGACGGCAGAGCAATCAAAATCAATGATAGAGTTATTGACAGTTATTTTGATGAAATACCTGAAAAGAGCAAAGGCGAATTTGTATTCCATAAAGGCAAAAAATTACACTTAAATATTAAAGTAAAATAAAAAAATGAATAAAATAATAGAGATTGAGCAAGAAAGCGTGTTTAGAGAAGAAATAAAAAAGAGCAAGTTTATTGCTCATTCTTTTATTGTTCATAATGTTCAAGAAGTATCAAAGATACTAGATTTTTTAAGAGAAAAATATAGTAATGCAACGCATATTTGCTATGCATATTCAATCCTACCAAATATTGAAAAATCTTTTGATGATAGCGAGCCACAAGGCACCGCCGGAAAACCAATTTTGGATTGCATAAAAAAAGTTGGAATTAACAATGTTTTGGTAGTAATTGTTAGATATTTTGGTGGAGTAAAACTCGGTGCTGGTGGACTTGTTCGTGCATACTCGGGCGGGGTATCAAATGTCTTGGCTATTTCGGGTCAAAAAACTGTTGAAAAATGTCAAAAACTATCATTTTGTGTTGAATTATTTGAAAATAAATTTATCAATCAAATAAACAAATTAGATGGCATAAAAAAAATTGATGTGAGTTATAAACAAAATATTCAAATTGATGTTTTTTGCAAAGAAAATAACACTATAAGTGTTATAAATAGTTTAGAAAACACTTTTAATAGAAAAATTATAATTTCAAAAAGTGAAGAAACTTTTTATTTTTAGGGGGTATTTTGGAGCATTATTTTATAGCAAAGCAACATAATGAAACTGATTTTTTTAATTTTTCATGGCGATTTTTGGAACATGATTACACTTTCAAAAGTTGTGATGATATTTTTAGTAAAGATAATGTTGATTATGGTACTTTTGTTTTGTTAAAAACGATTGTAAAAAACAAGAAGTTATCTGGTAAAATTTTGGATATTGGTTGTGGCTACGGCGTGATTGGAATTGTACTTGGAAAAGTGTTTTCAAACTGTGAAATTACACAAACTGATGTCAACGAAACAGCAGTTATGCTTACTAAGGAAAATATCAAAATTAATAATGTAAAAAATATAAAAAATGTATTTTTGTCAAATGCTTATGAAAATGTATATCAAAAGTTTGATTATATCGTCTCAAATCCACCAATCAAGGCAGGAAAAGACGTTTTACTTGAAATTTTGCTTGGTGCTTATGACAGATTAAATGATGGTGGAAGTTTAATTTTTGTCATAAAAAAGAAATTTGGCGAAGATAGTATTAGAAAAAAACTGCAACAAAAGTTTTCTTGTATTGAAATTTTGAAAAGAGATAGTGGATATTATATATTGGAAGCAAAAAAGTAGCGTTTTAATATTATAATATTAAATTTAGGTTGAAAAATGAAAACGATAACAAAAGTCCAAATTCAAAATAGTGATAAAAACCGTGTAAATCTCTATTTAGACGGAAAGTTTTTTTGTGGACTTGACCTGGAAACTGCTGTAAAAAATGGAATTAAAGTTGGAACAATTATAACGGAAGAACGGCTTGAAAATTTGCAGATTGAAAGTGAAAAACAAACTGCATATCAAAAAGTGCTAAAACTCATCAGCACAAGATACAAAACACAAAGAGAAGTAGAAAAATATTTATATGAAAAAGGTTATGTTGCTTCTGTTGTCTATTATGTTATTGATAAATTAAACGAGTATCATTATATCGATGATGAAAGATATGTGCAATCGTTCATAAACAGTCATAAAAGCACTTGTGGTAAATTGAAAATAAAGCAACAACTTTTGCAAAAGGGTGTAAAAGAAAACATTATAAATAATGCCTTGGACGATGAAAACTTTGGACAAAATGACGAAATTAAGCGACTAGCTGAAAAGTACATGAAAAGTAAGGAAGATACAAAAGAAAATTATATAAAACTATTCAAATACTTGATGAATAAGGGCTTTGAGTATGATGAAATCAAAAGTGCTTTGAAACAAAATGTTGAAGATTAAGGAGATTTTTATGCAAACAGGTGTTGACATAATAAAAATAAGTCGATTTGAAAAGCTTATGCAAGATGATAAATTTTTGAATAAATATTATTCAAAAATTGAAACTGAATATATTAACAAAAAAAGCAATAAAATTGAGACTATTGCTGGACTTTATGCTGCAAAAGAAGCTGTGTTAAAAGCACTTGGAATTGGCATAGGCAGGGGACTAGATTTGAAAGAAATTGCTATAAATCATGACGATAATGGTGCACCATTTGTTGAAGTTGATGCAAAGATGCAATATTATTTGAATGCAAAAGGTTGCTCGAATATTTCTGTTAGTATCTCTCATGACGGAGAATATGCTATTTCGTTTTGCGTAATAAACTAAAATTTTTAATAGTATTTAGACTATTAAAAAAACAAAAAAGTATATTTTGTAGAAATTTATACAACATATAAAGGACAAAAGTGTCCTTTTTTTGATTATATAAATTTTTTTTGGAGATTATTATGAAAGATTTTATAAAACTAGCGCAAAGCTATTCCTTGATTGATATGAACAGAAATCATGTTTTTTGTCATAGTATAGATAAGGAAAAATATAAAATACTATGTGAGAATTTTTTTCATGATGAAAATGTAAAAGCAAAATATATAAAAATTGCAGAAGAAAACAATGTTTTCTCAAATCAAAGTGAAAATATTTTTTTACATTGGCTAAATTTGGAGTGATATGGTAAAAAGAGGAGAAATTTATTTTGCTGATTTAAGCCCTGTTGTTGGTAGTGAACAGGGTGGTGTTAGGCCTGTTTTGGTGATACAAAATGATATTGGCAATAAATATTCTCCAACAGTTATTGCAGCTGCAATAACAAGTCAACTATCAAAAACAAAACTTCCAACTCACATAGAAATTGAGCAAACATCTGGTCTTCCAAAAAACTCAGTTGTTCTTTTAGAACAAATAAGAACAATAGACAAACGCAGATTGAAAGAAAAAATTTGTGAATTACCACCTATAAAAATGAGTGAAATTAATCAAGCACTCTTAGTTAGTCTGGGCTTTTTTTAGTAAAAAAACAAATTTGAAAAAATTTTGAAAAAGGGTATTGACATATTCTCCAATGAGTGATATATTATATTAGAAATAAATGGAGGATTTGTTTATGGCAAATAAGCAAACAGATAAAAAACCAGTTAGTGAAGCAAAGCAAATTAGACGTGCAAAAGCAAGAATTGGTGTTGGTGCAGTTTTAGCCACAGCAGCAGTTGGTCTTTCAATAGCAACGGCTTTTGGATTTTTAGTTGATTCAGTTGTTTGGTTGGCTTCTGGTCTTGTATTACTTCCAGCAGGTGCAGGATTAACTATACCAAGTTTTAGAAAATTAAAAACTTTGAATAAATCAAAACAAGTATCAAATAATGAAAATTTGGTTGAAAAACAAGTTCAAGCCATTGAAGAAAAAGAGAAAGTTGATGTTGTAAAAAAAGCAAAAGTTGAAGTTAAAGAATCAAAAAATTTTATGGATAATTATAGACTTAGAACAAACAATTTAGAAAATCAAAAAAATTATTTTGCAATTTATGAAGAAGATGGAAAAACATTAAAACAAGATAATGGCAAAAACATGGCTTTTCAAATTTCTGGTGATAATGATTATATCAAACATTTATACCAATTTATCAGTCAAGCAGAATCTAGCAATTGTGTAGTAGTTGTTTGTGATGATGAAGGAAAGAAAAATACACACTTCTTGTTCAAAGGTGAATATAGCAAGACTATGCCACAAGTTATTAATGAAATAAATCAAATTTCAAAAAGTTTAAGACAAGAAGAACTTGTACCACAAGTTTAATCAAAACTCAGCAAACGCTGAGTTTTTTTGTGATAATAACAAATAATAGTTTGTCAAAGTAATATTCATTTGACAAACTTTTTTTTAATAATATAATTATAAGTATGAATAATCTTTTTTGGATAAGTGGTTTCACAATTTTTGGATTAGAGATAAAATTCTATGGCATTTTAATGGCTGTTGCTTTTGCTGTAGGTTTTATTTTGGTTATGAGATATGCCAAACAAAAGGGATATAGTGAAAATTTGCCATTTGATTTATTGCTTATTGTTTTTCCAAGTGCTATTGTTGGTGCAAGACTTAACTATGTTTTGTTTACATTAAGTGAAAGAAGTTGGACATTTGTTGAAGTTCTGCAAATTTGGCATGGTGGACTGATGATTTATGGTGGCATACTTTTTGCAGTGATTGCCATTTGCATTTATTGTGCCATAAAAAAACTTAATGTTTTCAAAATATTTGATTTGATAGTACCAGTTTTGATATTAGGCCAAGCAATAGGGCGTTGGGGCAACTTTTTTAATCAAGAAGCATACGGCTCACTCATCACAAATCCATCGTTACAATGGTTCCCTTTTGGAGTTTATATAGAAAGTTCACATTTTACAACAAATGCAGCAGAACAAGTGCAAAATTTTTATGGAATGGCTGTTGAAGGTGCATGGTTTAATGCTACATTTTTTTATGAAAGTATTTGGTGTTTGGGCGGATTTTTCTTGCTTTACTTCTTGCTCAAAAAGACAAAAATAACTGGTCTATGCACTGCAACATATTTAGCATATTATGGTTTTGAAAGATTTTTTGTTGAAATGCTACGTACAGACTCGCTATATATTGGTAGTTTGAGAGTTAGTGTGCTTATTAGTGGAATAATATTTTTGATTGGCGCAAGTTATTTAGTTTATCTATCGGTTTTGCACATAAAAAACAAAAAGTCAAAGGTTGAAAAAAAAGAATAAAGACTAAATTTTGCCCTTTTGTTTATAATAGTTTTATATGAAAAAAGAGCGAAATTTATTGATTTTGATTACTGTTCTTTTGATAGCATATTTTGTTATGCTATTTTTTGTGCCATGGTTTGGAGATGAGTGGCTTGCTTCTGCATTGTATTTTTTGAGTGTTTATATGTTCATAAAGGCATATTATTTTAGAAGTGATAGTTCTTTGTTTTTTGCTCTTGTCTTTTTGCAAAGTTCAGTTCTTATGTTAGAATCTGTCAAAAGTAATTTCAGCCTATTTCAGTTATCCACAATTTTTAATTTACTTATAACTATTGCTTTTTTTGTTGATTATTTGGTGTTTAGGAGCAAATTTTTGTTTTATTCATTTTTGACAAATTTTTTCACATCTTTACCAATTTTCTTGTATGCTTTTAATTGCATAAGTTTAGTTTTTTTGATATTATTACTTTGTGGAGTTTTGTTGCTTGTTTTGGCAACGATATTAAAGTGGAAATATGAAAAGATTTAAGATAGTAAAAAATGGCTATGATACGGCAGAAATTGACGATTATTTGTTAAAACTCAATGAAGATTATGAGACCAAATTTCGTGAACAAAAGATGAGAATAAACGACCTAAAAAGAGAAATTGCCGAAACAAAGGAACAACTCAATAGTTTTAAGGAAAAAAACAGTAATATTAGCGATGCTTTGGTTGTTGCAGTAGAAACAGCAAAGCAGATAGAAAGCAGTAGCAAAAACATATATGAACTTGAAATAAAAAGAGTTAGAAGTTTGTATGACAAATGGAAAAATTTTCTTGACGAACTGATGCAAAAATATCCACAACTTAGGTCTAAATACGACACAAAACTTTTGCTTGAAGTCTTTTCAAAAGATATTGACAAGATATTAAAGCAAAACAAAAAAACAATAGAGCAAAAAGAAGTAGTAGCATCAAATTTGAACGAAACCATTGGTTCAAACACAATAGGATTAAGAATGCTTATAAACAAAATGAGTAATGTGAATAGACCTATTGTTTCAAATTCAATTTCAAAAGCCGATACACCTATAATTAGGAACGAAAAACCTAGCGAAGAAACCCTTGCAAGACATCAAATTGAAAGTATGGCAATAGACGAACAAAAACGTCTTAAAGACCAAATAAAACCCATTGCTGATATGGAACTTGATAGTGATGAGATGTATGAAAATTTGGTTGATAAATTTTTGAGCGATGATGATATGGAAACAAATGCATATTCAAAAACTTTGCTCGAAAAACAAAAAAATGATGGATTTGACCTAAAAGAAGCCATCACTCCAACAGAAGATTTGGATGAAATTATGAGAAGTTTTAGTTTTTATCCAGAAAATGAAAAACGTAGCAAAAAATGATTGCAAATAGCAGTCATTTTTTATTGAAATAAAATTTAATTTACAAATTATATCATGTGATTGTTATATTATGACAAATGATTATAATAACTTACATATATTCATATATATAATATTAATAATCGTTTGATTTTTTTTTGGAAACATAATACAATATATAAGTCAAAAGGAGATATTATGGAATTTCAAAGCGAAAACGAATTGTATAGTTATTTTAAGGAAGGTTTGAACAAGGTTGAAACTCATTTAGAAAATGAATATGCTTCAATAAGAGCAGGCAGAGCAAATCCAAAGATTTTGGATAGAGTTATGGTTAATTATTATGGCTGTATGACACCATTAAATCAAATGTCAAATATAACAGTACCAGACCCAAGATGCTTGCTTATCAATGTTTGGGATACAAGTGCATTTAAGGACGTCTTAAAGGCAATAAATGAAGCCAATTTGGGTCTTACGCCAAGCGATGATGGAAAGGCCATTAGACTAGTTTTCCCTGTTCCAACAGAAGAAAGAAGAAAAGAACTTGTAAAACAAGCAAAAGCATTGCTTGAAGAAGCCAAAGTTTCTATGAGAAATGAGAGAAGAGAAGCAATGGACTCAATCAAAAAGATGAAAACAAACAATCTTTTGACAGAAGATTCACAAAAATTGGCTGAAAAAGAAGTTCAAAATATTTTGGATAAGAGAACAAAAGAATTAGATGAGCTCTTTGCAGAAAAAGAAAAGGAAATAATGTCTGTATAATGAATTTGGAAAATTATATTGGTTATCCAATAGAATATGTAAAAAAAGAACTTGATAAATTATCAAAAAAATATGTGATAAAAGAAAGTAGCGATATACAAAAGAAGTACGACACCATTTTGGTTGTAAAAATAACCGAAAAAGATAATGTCGTTGAGATTATAACAGACAAGTTTTTGCTTGATATATGAGGTTGTATGAGACTATTTTCAAAAAGAGAAAAGATAAACAAAAACAGATTGCCAGAGTGTGTTGCTTTTATTATTGATGGCAATGGTAGATGGGCGCAAAAAAGAGGTTTGCCAAGAATGCTTGGGCATAGAGCAGGCATTGATGCAGTTAAAAAGATCATTGATTATGCCGAAGAAATTGGATTAAAACAAATTTTGTTTTATTGTTTTTCAACTGAAAATTGGAATAGACCAAAACAAGAAGTTGATGGTCTTTTTGAATTATTTAGAGAATTTGTAAACAAACAAGCAAAAGAATATCTCAATCGTGGTTTTATGTTCAAACTTGTGGGTGATAAATCAAAAATACCACAGGATATAGTTGAAAAAGTAGAAGAAATAGAAGAAAAGACAAAAGATTGCCAAAAGATGAAAGTTGGTCTTTGCATCAATTATGGTGGCAAATTTGATATAATCAATGCTGTAAATAATATAATTAAAGACGGACAGAAAGAAGTTGATGAAGATACTTTTGAAAAGTATTTGCTTACAAAAGATTTCAAAAATCCAGATTTGATTATAAGAACAAGTGGAGAGCAGAGAATAAGCAATTTTTTGCTTTATCAAATGGCATATAGTGAATTATATTTTACACATACATTTTGGCCAGATTTTGATAGAAAATGTTTAGATTTGGCAATAATAGATTATCAAAAGAGAAATAGGCGCTTTGGCGCTATTAAGGAGTAAATATGTTAAAAAGATTGTTGACTGGTTTGATTATTGTGGCTTTGACAGTAGGTTTTTTTGCTTTGAGATATGTTAGCCCATATATCTTTGATGCTTATGTTATGGCTATCACTGTTTTAGCAACATTTGAAGTTGCAAAGGCATATCACAAAAACAACAGAAAAAATGATTTGTATTTTATTTTGAGTTTTCCTGTTCTGTCATATATTGCACTCGTTTTATGCACATCATACAATTTAAGTATTTTAATATTTTATACAATAATTGTTGGCTTGATGGCAGTTCTGTTTATTTTGACAATGATTATTAATTTATTACTAAAAAACAAAAACAATAAAGAAATGATAGAAGTGAACTATGTTGGAAAATTAAGCGGTTATGTTGCAAGAAAGAGTTTTTTGAACTTGTTTTTGATGTTTTACCCAGCATTTATCTTAGTTCAAATGTTTGTACTTAATCACTTGTCAGGATTTATAAACTATTCAGCAATCGTAGGAAAAAATATAGAAGTGTTTGCGCTTATTATGGCTTTTGTAACAACAATTATTACGGATACAGGTGCTTATCTGTTTGGTAGTGCCATTAAAGGTGCAAAATTATGTCCAAGCATAAGCCCTAAAAAGACAATTAGTGGTGCAATTGGTGGATTCATTATGTCTATAACATTTTCAGTAGTGTTATATTTGGTGTTCTCTGCTATGGGATATGCAACAATATTTGAAACCTATAAATTGGGAATTTTGAACTTTGTGGCTTATGGCGCAGTGGCATCATTATTCACTCAAATGGGAGATATATTTGCATCGCTTGTCAAGAGAAAAAATGATATAAAAGATTATGGAAATATTTTGCCAGGTCATGGTGGGGTTATGGATAGAGTTGATGGATTATCTATCAATATTGTTTCAACACTACTATTTTGCTTGTTTATATTTTTATAAAACTAAACATAATTTTTATATCAAAAAAAAAATAATAAAATATAAGAACTGCAATTTGTAATTGCAAATGGAGGAAGTTTTGTACATTTTGTATTTACTGCTTGCACTGCTCATCTTGCTTGTTATGGTGACTATTCACGAGTTTGGTCATTATACTGCCGGAAAGTTGTTGCATTTTAAGATAAATGAATTTTCTATTGGTTTTGGAAAATCTCTATATTCTCACACATCAAAAAAGACGGGTGAAGTGTTTAGTGTTAGACTAATTCCACTTGGTGGCTATTGTGCTTTTGAAGGGGAAGAAGGTGGCTCGGAAGTTAAGGGTGCATTTAACAAAATGGCACCATGGAAGCGATTAATAGTGCTGTTTTGTGGACCATTTTTCAATATTTTGTCTGCTGTTATATTTTCAATAATCTTGCTTTGTGCAACCGGCTATGATATTCCAGAAGTATACCAAATAGATTCAATACCTGTTGTCATCAGCACAACTGTTGATTGGAAAACGACGGACAAAATCGTTGACATCAATGGAGTTGCAGTTGAAGAAACATCTCCAACAGCACTTTCTTATTCAATAAAAATGTATGCACTTGACCAAGGTGCAGAAGAAAACTCTTATGTGGTCAAATATTACAGGAATGGCATTTACTTGACAACAACTGTTGATGTTGAATTTAGAACAAACACAACACTCCAAGCAAAAGATGTTGTTTGGAAAGTCAATGGGACAAATATAGATTTTACTAGAAATAACACATTTACTTCACTAATTAAAAGTGCAGAAGGCGATACCGCAACACTTACAGTAAAAAGAGATGGCATATATCAAGATATAAGTGTAAATCTCTTTGATTATGGTGTGAAAGTGTCAAATGATGCTGGCGAAGAGTATATTTCAAAAGTTATTGGTGTGTCTTCTGTGGCATACAAATTCAATCTTTGGGAATCACTTGCTAGATGTATTCCTTTCACTTTTGGACTTGGATATAAAGTTTTGGAATCCCTATGGCTTCTTATTAGTGGTGGCTTAGGGCTTGAAGCAGTGGGTGGGCCAATAACCACAATAACAACCATTGCAACATATACGCAAAGCAATTTTGCTAGTTTCTTTATATTACTTCCACTCATAGCAGTAAATTTGGGAATATTCAATCTATTACCAATTCCTGCACTTGACGGAAGTAAAATGGTTTTCACAACAATAGAGTGGATACGTGGCAAACCAATCAATCCAAAAGTTGAAAATGCAATTCATAATATTGGTTTTATTATATTGATGGGGTTAGTAATACTAGCAGATTTATATCATTTGATATTTTTATAAACAATAAAAAAAAGGTACTTGTATGGATAAAATTGTAGAATATATAAATAGTCAAACAAACAATAAATTTCAAGATTTATTGTTTTTTGGTGCTGTTTATAAAAAAGAAACAAGTACTATGCAACTTGAATTTGATTTACCAGAAAAATCTCAAAAAAGCAAGGAAAACCTAAAAGAATTGGCAGTGCTATGCAAACAGTATTTTGGCAATTTAGTTAAAAATATTAATGTAAAATTCAAAAATAGCAACATCTCAATGTCAAAGTTCAAAAAGATAGTTTTGGAAAGAATATCAAACAATTTGAATTTGGGAAAAAATGAACTTGACAACATTATTTTTGACTTTGATGAAGAAATTGTAAAAGTAGTGCTTAATATCAATGAAAATAATTTGACTAATGATTACGAGGAAAAAATTTTAATTATCCAAAATGAGATATTTGAATTGACGCATCAAAAGGTTGAAATAGAAGTCAATATTAAAAGCGAAAACAATGAAAAAATCTTGGAATTAAGAAAATCACAAGTTAGAGAAGACAATTTAATTTTCGAAGAAATCAACAAATCTAAAATTGTTGAATTATTAAATATTAAACAAGTGTATGGAGATTTTGAAGCAAAAAGTGGATATCTTGCAGGAACAAATCTAAATGGCATAACAGAAACTGATGCAGTTATTGTAGGTAGTGTAAAAACTTGTAGTATTAGAGAAGTCAAATCAAAAACAAATGAAAATGATGGTGCAAAAAAGAAGTACATGGTTCTTGAACTTGAATTTGAAGGCGAAACAACAAGATGCGTTTGGTTTTTTACAAAATCAATGAAGGAAGAGCCACAAGAGTTTGTTTTAGACACAATTTTGGCTGTTTCTGGCAAGATTAATGATTTCAATGGACAAAAAAGTATAAGGGCGAGCAGTATTGCCACTTGCGACTTCGTTCCACCAAAAAAAGTTTGGAGAAAATGTCCTGAAATCTATCGTTATGTAAAGCCAGAGCCATATGAATTTACAGAACAAACAGGGTTTTTCTTTGAAGAAAAAACAACAGACAAAAAATATTTACTTGACAACACTTTTGTTGTCTATGATTTGGAAACAACAGGAATAAATCCAGAAGTTTGCAAAATTATTGATATTGGTGCTTTCAAAATAGTAAATGGAAAAATTGTTGAAAAGTTTTGCACTTTTGTAAATCCAGAGTGCGAAATTCCGGAAGAAGCTTCAAAAGTTAACAGAATAACCAATCAAATGGTTGAAAATTGTCCAACAATAGAAATGGCATTGCCTGATTTTTACAAGTTTTGTTATGGCTCAATAATTGTTGGATATAACAATATTGGTTTTGATGATTTGTTTATTGCAAAAGAGAGCAAACAGCAGTTATATAATTTTGACAACAAAAGAGACGATGCTTTTAATATTGCAAAAAAGAATATTTTTGGTATTAGAAATTATAAATTATCAACAGTTTGTCAAGCCATGAATGTGCCACTTATAGATGCCCACAGAGCATCAAATGATGCACTTGCAACAGCAAAATTGTTTATAAAACTTATTGAAAAATATTATAAATAATTTTTCAAAAAAAAATGATAAATTGTTGCAAGTATTGTATATGTATGATATAATACATAATGTATAGTACGATAATTGAGAGCGGTTCAACCGCTCTTAATTGTTGGATAGGAGAAATATGACAAAAAAAAGTGTAAGTGAATTAGTCACAGAATTTGCCACACCTATTGTGGAAAATTTGGGGTATGAGCTTGTTGAAGTAAAATACCAAAAAGGACATGCTGGCATGGAACTAACATTGTTCATCTATTCGCCAAATGGAATATCTTTGGAAGATTGTGAAAAAGTTTCAAGAGCCATTGATGAGCCACTCGATAGATACAATCCAACCAATGATGTGTCTTACACATTGAATGTATCTTCATTGGGACTAGATAGACCAATCAAATCAGCAAAAGATGCAAAGAGAAATGTTGGCACAAAGATTGATGTAAAACTATATGCCGCAAAAGATGGCAAAAAAGTTTTTCAAGGTGTTTTGATAGATTACACAGAAAACAGCATCACTATCACAACAGACAAAAACGAGAAAATGGAATTCAAATTTGAGGAAATTGCACTTGCAAGTCCTGTCATAGAGTTTTAAGGAGATTAGAAATGATTAGTAAAGATTTTTTTCAAGCATTAGAAGATTTAGAGAGTTTAAGAAGAGTTAAAAAAGAAGTGTTTATTGAAGCACTTGAAAGTGCGCTTACTTCTGCTTATAAAAGAAATTATGGAGAAGCAAAAAGTGCAGTTGTAAAGCTTAATCCAGAAAAATGCAAAATTGAAGTTTATAGTTATAAAACTATTGTTGGCAGTGAAGAAGAATTAACTGACCCAGACAAACAAATTTTGCTTGCCGAAGCTCAAAAAATTAAAAAGAGTTATAAAGTTGGCGATACAGTGCAACATGAAGAAAATCCAAAAGATTTTGGAAGAATCGCTGTTCAAACTGCAAAGCAAGTTGTTATGCAAAAGCTAAGAGAAGTTGAAAGGGAACAAACAATTAGTGAGATAAGTGAAAAGGAAGATGAACTTGTTACAACTATTGTTAACAGAATTGATGGCGAAAATGTATTTGTCGAACTTGGTGCAAATCAAATTGAAGCTGTTATGGGTTCACAAGACCAAATCCCTGGCGAAAAATATTACGTTAATCAAAGATTAAAGGTTTATGTCAAAAAGATAAAAGAAGGCATCAAAGGACCAATGCTTCAAGTATCAAGAGCAAATACAGGATTTGTAAAAAAATTGTTTGAACTTGAAATTCCAGAAGTATCAAATGGTGAAGTTGTTATCAATTCAATATCAAGAGAAGCAGGATACAGAACAAAGATTGCAGTTTCTTCTCCAAATCCAAACATTGACCCAATCGGTGCTTGTGTTGGAGATAGGGGAGATAGAATAAACTCAATAATTAGTGAACTCAATGGCGAAAAGATAGATATTATAGAATATAGCGACGATTTGGTAACATTTGTCGGTCGTGCATTAAGTCCAGCACCAGTAGAAATGGTACAAGTTATTGAAGAAGGAAAAACACTTGCAGTTGTTCCTGATGACAAACTTTCTCTTGCTATTGGAAAGAGTGGTCAAAATGTAAGACTTGCTGCAAGACTTGCACATTGCAAAATTGACGTAAAAAGTCATACAGTATATGAGCATGACTATGCAAAAGAAGTTGCTACAAATATTGATGAAACTGAATTTACAAGTCTTGATGATATGTTTAATGATGCAGAATAAGGGGGCTTATGTTTATACCTGAAAGAATGTGCGTATCATGTAGACAAAGAAAACCAAAAAATCAATTGATACGTATTGTAAAAAATAATGATATTGCAAAAATTGACCAAAATAAAAAAGAAACTTCAAGAGCAATTTATGTTTGTAAAGATATACAATGTATTGAAAAATTGAAAAGAAATAAAGCATTAAATAAATTTTTGGGTTGTGATGGCAGTGAAGATTTATATAATAGTTTGAAAAAAGAAATAAAATAGTTGGGAGAAAGTAATTTGAATAAAGAAAACAATGAAATTCAAAAGAATAAACAAAGTGCAACTGGAAATTTGAAAAAACTAGCTGACGTATTTTTTGCAAAGCAAGAATTGCTTGCGCTAGATGAAATTCAAAAAGCAAGAGAAGTTATTAATAATATTTGCAAAAAAGTTAAGCAAAGATTGTCAAATGTTTCAACAGAACCAGTTGATATGACCATACCCGAAATAAAGGTTGACACAAAAAAATCAACCCTTGTTTTGCCATCAAAAGGTGCATTCACAAGAGACCCTGGAAAACTTGCTGCTGGAAACTTTGGCAGAAACAATGCAAAGAAATTTCAACCACAAGACACTGCACCACAAAGAACAGGAAGTGCTAGTTTTGGTGGAAGAAAGCCATTTGTTCCTGGGCAAAAGCCATTTGGTTCAAAACCTGGTCAAAAGCCTTTTGGAAATCGTCCACTCAATAAATTGGGTACTGCTGAAATTGATATAGATTTGAATGCATTAAAAAATAACGACAGGAATTTTGGAAATAAAAAGAAAACACATAATGAAAATCAAGAAAGAAAACAGATGAGTAAAAAAGCCCAAATGCGCTGGACTGGCGAAGGACTTGATGACGATGACAGCGAAAGAATGGGCAGAAGATATAAAAGCAAAAAGAAAGAAACTGTTTCAACTCCTGCAATAATAAACAAGATTGAAAAAGCAACCATAACAACTGAAAACTTGACTGTAAAAATGTTGAGTGAGCAAATTGGTGTTGCTGTTCCTGAAATTGTAAAAAAATTGTTTATTTTGGGCATCATGGCAACAATAAACAGTACTCTCGATTATGAAACTGCCGAACTTGTAAGCAATGAATTTGGAATTCAACTTGAAAAGAAAATTGAAGCAACAGCAGAAGAAAAATTCCAGACAAAATTGGAATCTGCTATTGATGATGACCCAAGTTTGCTTGAGAAAAGGCCACCAATCGTCACTGTTATGGGACACGTTGACCACGGAAAAACATCACTTCTTGATGCTGTTAGAAAGACAAACGTTGTTAGTGGCGAAGCTGGTGGAATCACTCAAAGTATTGGTGCTTCAACCACAAAAATTAACGATAGACTTATAACATTTATTGATACTCCAGGACACGCCGCTTTTACTGCAATGCGTGAAAGGGGAGCACAAATCACTGATATTGCAATTCTAGTTGTTGCAGCAGATGACGGAATCATGCCACAGACTATTGAAGCAATAGATGATATCAAAGCAGCAAATGTACCTATGGTTGTTGCAATAAACAAAATTGATAGACCAGAAGCAAATGTCGATAGAGTTATGAAAGAACTTGCCGACCATGGCATTTTGCCAGAAGAATGGGGCGGAGACACAATTTGTGTACCTATTTCTGCAAAGAAAAATCAAAATATAGACAAATTGCTTGAAATGGTATTGCTTGTTGCAGATATGCAAGACCTAAAAGCAAATCCACACAGAAATGCTATTGGAACTGTTATCGAGTCAAGACTTGACAAGGGTAAAGGTCCTGTTGCATCAATTCTTGTTCAAAATGGAACACTTAATGTTGGCGACACAGTTGTTACTGGTATTGCTTTTGGAAAAATTAGAGCAATGATGGATGAAAACGGAAAGTCTGTCAAGAAGGCAACACCTTCAATGCCAGTTCAAATACTTGGACTTGATGCAGTGCCACAATCTGGTGATAGATTGATGGTTGTAGATGAAAAGATGAGAGCAGAAATCATTGCTGAAAGAAAGAATAAGATTAAGGAATCAAAAATCAAATCTCAATCAGCAGTTAGCATTGATGACTTCTTTAATAAAGTTAAGGAAGGCAATCTCAAAAATCTCAATATTATAATCAAAGCCGATGTTCAAGGTAGTGTTGAAGCATTAAGAGCAAGCTTGGAAACGCTCAAAAATGAAGAAGCCAAAGTCGTAGTTGTCAGTGCTGGTGTTGGAAATATAACTGAAAGTGATATCTTGCTTGCAGAAGCGTCAAGTGCAAGAATTATTGGATTTAATGTCAAAGCAGAAGACAAGGCATCGACACTTGCAAAGCAGGACAAAGTTGATATTCATAATTATAGTATTATTTATGAATGTATTGAAGATATAGAAAAGGCACTCAAAAGTCTTATGGCACCAAAATTTGCCGATAGACAGATTGGACTTGTTGAAGTTAGACAATTATTCAAAATTTCAAGTATTGGAACAATTGCAGGTTGTTTTGTTCTTGATGGAAAAGTTAAACGTGATTCAAAAGTTCATGTTATAAGAAATGGCAAGATGATTGCAGAAGCGCCTATTGAAACTTTGAGAATTCAAAAGAACGAAGTAAAAGATGTTGGTAAGGGTTTTGAATGTGGAATCAAACTCAAAGATTTTAATGACATTCAAGAATACGACCAATTAGAAATTTATATAACAGAGCAGGTGATGTTGTAATGAATGGAAATAGAATGGCAAGAGTGGATAGCGAAATTCAAACAGCACTTTCAAACACTTTGACTTATGACATGAATTCGAAAGAACTTGAAGGTGTTATGGTTAGTGTTATATCATGTCATACATCAAAAGATTTGAAGCATTGCAAAGTTTTGATTAGCATTTATCCAGAAATAGACAAAGAAAAGAAATTTTTTGCAATAAAAAATTCTATTCCATTTTTAAGACGTGAACTCGCAAGAAAAGTGAATTTGCGAATTGTACCAGAACTTCAATTTGAGATTGATGATAGTGCTGCATATGGTGCCAACATTGATAGACTTATTGCAAGTTTGCACAAAGGAGAAAACAATGACTGATTGGATTGAACTAATAAAAGAAGCAAAAACAGTTGCTATTTTCAGTCATATAAACTCTGATGGGGACGCAAATGGTAGTGCGCTTGCAATAAAATATATGCTTGATGATTTAGGTAAAGAAACTTATGTTTTTGTACCAACGCCAATAAACAAGAGTTATCATTTTTTAGGAGTCAATGAAATATCTTGCACAAGAAAGCTTTCAAGTTATGATTTAGCAATTGCAGTTGATGCACCAAACACAAAGCGTTTTGGACAGTGTGAAAATGAGTTTTTCAAAGCAAAAAAGTCAATAAATATTGATCATCATGCTGATAATGAAAACTACGCAACAATAAACATTGTTGAACCAGATATTAGCAGTGCATGTGAATTAATATATAAATTATTCAAAGCAGAAAATATAAATATAACACCGAAAATTGCTACTTGTATATATTTAGGAATTTCTACAGATACAGGTGGATTTATGCGCGGTTTTCATGGTGCTGTTACAACAGAAACATGGTTTGCGATTGCAGACTTGGTTAAACTTGGTGCAGATACAAAACTTGTCAATGAAAACATATTTATGACAATGAGAAAATCTGTCTTTGAACTCTATAGAAAGGGATTAGATAGAGTTGAGTTTTTTGAAGATGGCAAAATTGCAATGCTTTGCATAACAAAAAAAATACTTGATGAAACTGGTACAGAACTAACTGATACCCATAAACTAACAGATGTTATAAATGGCATTGAAGGCGTAGAAATCACTGCAATAATGACACAAAAAGGTTATAGGGAGCAATCTGTTTCTGTTAGGGCTCACAATAAAAATGCACAAAGAATATGTAAATATTTTGGTGGTGGTGGGCATCTTAAAGCGTCAGGTTGCAGAATTTATAAACAATTCTACGATGCAAAAGCAGAATTGTTAGAACAATGCAAAAAAGAGTTGTATAGAAATGATTAGTGGAATTATCAATGTGTTAAAGCCAGTAGGTATGACAAGCAATCATGTCGTATCAAATATAAAAAAGGTTCTAAAACCTAAAAAAATTGGCCATCTAGGCACGCTCGACCCAAGTGGTACTGGGGTTTTGCCTGTGTGCATAAACAAAGCAACAAAATTGTTTGATTATTATCTAAAAAAAGATAAAATTTACAGAGCAATTTTTGTTTTTGGCAAAGAAACTGATACTCTTGATAGCGATGGAAAAGTAATTAATAGTGAAGATATTGATATAAAACAAGAAGATTTACAAAATATTTTGCCAAATTTTATTGGAAAAATTGAACAACTTCCACCAAAATATTCAGCAAAAAATGTGAATGGTAAAAAAGCGTATGACTTGGCAAGAAATGGAGTTGATTTTGAATTAAAACCAAAAAAAGTTGAAATTTTTGATATAAAACTTCTTCATAAAATCAAAAAGAATACATATTTATTTGAGATTCATTGTTCAAGTGGCACTTATATCAGGAGTATTGCAAGAGATATTGCACAAGAATTAAATACTGTTGCTTATATGCCAGCAATTATAAGGACAAAAAGTGGAAATTTTGATATTGATTATGCTACAAGAATGGAAGAAATAAAAGAAGAAAATATAATTCCATTAAAAAATATTTTAGAATCTTGGAAAAATATCTTTGTTTCAAACCAATTTTATGATAAAATTATTAATGGATGTAGTGTCAAAGTTGATTTTGAAGATGGCAATAATTATGTTGTTAACTGCAATAATGAAATTATTGGCATTGGAGATATTGAAAACGGACATCTAAAAATAAAAACAAATTTGCAGGAGAAAAATGATTAGATTTGGACCATCTGGAAATAGTCAAATATTTTATGATGAAGGCAACAAATCAAGTTTAGAAGCACCCAAATGGTGTGCAGAACATGGACTAACTGCTTATGAATATTCTTTTGGAAGAATGTTTAATATGAGCCATGAATCGGCAAAAAAACTTGGAGAAGAAGCCGAAAAAAATGGAGTGCTTGTCAGCGTTCATGCACCATATTATATTAATTTGGCTAATCCTAGTGATGAAGCATTTCAAAAGAGTATAGGTTATATCTTGACAAGTTTGTCATATCTAGTTGACTTTAAGGGTAATCAATGTGTTTTTCATCCTGGAAGTTGTGGACAAGAAACACGCAATGTGGCTTTTGAAAGAGCATTGTCAAGAATGGATAAACTGCTTGAAGCTGTTTATTTGGCAGGATACGGAAACTTGTATATTTGTCCAGAAACTATGGGGAAAAGTCAGCAACTTGGAAGTGTTAAAGAAATTGTTGAACTTTGTAAATTTGATAAATGCTTGATACCTACACTTGATTTTGGACATATAAATGCAGTGACTGGTGGAACACTTAAAACTGCAGATGATTATCGCAAAATTTTAGATTATGTATATAATGAACTAGGCGAGTTCAAAGCGAAAAATCTTCATATACATTTTTCTAAGATTGAATATACATCAAAGGGTGAAGTTAAGCATCTAACCCTTGATGATACGGTTTATGGACCCGAATTTGAACCACTTGCGGTGGTATTGAAAGAAATGGCGCTTGAACCAACCATCATAAGTGAAAGTAAAGAAAAAATGATGGAAGATGCAATAAAATTAAAAAATATTTATGAGTTTGTGGGAGGAAAATAAAATGCAAACAGGTGATATTAAAACAGGAATGACATTTATTTATGATGGAAAGATTTACACAGCAGTTGAGTGGCAACACGTTTGTCAACCAAGACTTGCTGCCTTTATTAGGGGAAGAATCAAAAATGTTGAAACAGGAGCAGTTTTAGAAAGAAATTTCAAAACAAATGAAGCAG
>CADBPU010000110.1 GCA_902796635.1 uncultured Eubacteriales bacterium
TGTTCCTATTGAATAGTCAAGCAAATTTGCTTGCTTTTGTTTTTCTTGTTGACTTAATTTTACACCAAAACCGATTAACACTACTGCAACCAACAAAAATGCAATAAGTGTTGTTATCCATTTACTTTTATTTGTTCTAAATAATCTCATGTTTTCTCCTTAATTTACTAAAATTTTTTTTGATAATATCGACATTATTTCTTCGAATGTTTCTTTTGCAAACGTTCCTATTGAAGAGCCGTTATCACTTACAGCAGTTTCAATGAAACAATCGCCGTCGTCTATTTCGATAATAGACATTATTTTGTTCAAAGGTAAAATAACCCTTTGTTCTGTTTCTTTTTCTGTTATCAAAATGCAATCTTCCATACTTAAAACCACCTTATTTTTTGTCAATTCCCATTGTGTTTATAAGCATAAAGAGTAGTGCTTTGTCGCTGTCTCTTGCTGGCTTAACACCACACTCATATACAACACCATTTTCATCGATAGTTTTAACTTTATATGTAGTGTATTTTGTAATATTTCCGTCTTTGTCTTTCATTGTTTCTTCGCCCATAACAAGTTCTGCACGTGGTTGAACGTCAAATACAATATCAAGTGGTTCATAACCGCCCTTGTCTTTTGGTGCAAAATCAACTTTGACATCTCTGCCACGAACTTTGCCCTTTACTGCATAAGACCAATATTCTTTTTCGTCTTTTCCAACGAATTTTTCTCTTTCAACAAAGAGTGTTTTGTTTTCTTCTTCTTTATTTTCAATTTTCTTTTCTCTTATTTGTTCTATAACTTTTGTTTCTTTTTCCATTTTTTATTTTACCTTTCCTTATCTGTTTTTTTGTTTTGATTTATTGTGCCAAAACGCCACATTTAACCAACTTAAACTATTGATTATGTGCTAGAACACTTTGCCTAGACTTACAGATTATAAAATTTTTATACCCAATGTTTATATTTCAAATCATAAGTGGCAATATCAAATTTTGTATGATCAAGTCTATTTCCGTGTTTATTATGCTTTTTATAAAAACTAATAGTTCTACCGCCGTTGCCCTGTACAGCAAATTTGGCGTTATTCATAATATCACGCTCACGATAACCAGATTGTCGTATCATTTCCCAACTTCTTTTGCGTGTTGAAACAAAACCAGTTCTTGCCAATAGCGACACCCCCTTACATAAAATTTGATAAGAATAAAAAAATGTTTTACTCTTTTCGATATAAGAATAAAACATTACACTTAAATAATTATTTCAAATAAATATTAAAAATAGATTGTATTTTCAAAAAAAGTATGTTATATTATATTCAGCGCTGGAAAAATCCAGTCCTTGCCTTGATAATCAAGGCCATAGTCCAAAAGGAGGTAAAATTATGAACAAGTATGAATTGCTTTTAATTTTATCAGCAAGTAATGAAGAAGGCGACAAAGATGCTTTGGTAGAAAAAGTTTCAAAACTTTTAGAAGCAAAAGGCGCAACAATCACAAGTGTTGATAAATGGGGAAATAAAAAACTTGCTTATCCAATCAACTTCAAACATGATGGCTATTA
The DNA here is from genome assembly GCA_902796635.1 of uncultured Eubacteriales bacterium. GTDB lineage: Bacteria > Bacillota > Clostridia > Christensenellales > UBA1242 > UBA9845. The sequence goes on from CADBPU010000110.1 coordinate 1,555, forward strand.
TGTTTTGTTTAATTTGGAAGCAGAAGCAAAAGTCCCAGCAGAAGTTCAAAAACAACTCAACATCACAGCAGATGTTTACAGAGCAATGTTTATTAGAAAATAATAGGAGAAAATATGAACAAAGTTATTTTAATTGGCAATTTAACAAAGGATCCAGAACTTACAACCACAACAAGTGGAATTTCAGTTTGCAGATTCAGCTTGGCTGTTTCAAGAAAATTTACAAACAGTGAAGGCGAAAGAGAAACTGATTTCATCAATGTTGTTGTATGGAGAAATTTGGCAGATAATTGCCACAAATTTTTAAGAAAAGGTAGCAAAGCTGCTGTTGTTGGAAATATCCAAACAAGATCTTATGATGCACAAGATGGCTCAAAGAGATATGTTACAGAAGTTGTTGCAGAAGAAGTTGAATTTGTTGGCGCAAGAGTTGCTGGTGATGAAGGCGACGCAGGCAGTGAAGATGTTGGTGGCCAAGATCAAGGCACAACAAAACTCACACCAATTCAAGACGATTCACTTCCATTCTAATTTATAAAGGAGAATAAAAATGGCAGAAGTTAAAGATAAAAAACCAGAAGTGGTAGAAGATAAGTCAAAAAGAGTATATAAGTCATCAAGAAAAAGAGTTTGCCAATTTTGTGCAGAAAAA
>CADBPU010000111.1 GCA_902796635.1 uncultured Eubacteriales bacterium
CTTTAATGTCAATATATTACTTATTACTACAGTTTCAACATTATTTTCAGTCTTACTCATTCTTGCTCTTAAAGACAAATCAGTATCAGTAGTAATTTTGTAATATACCCTAAAATATGGCGTAGATGCTGTTGGTCTTTGTATTTCTTTTTCTTCATCTAATGAAATGTATTTACTTGCATTTTCATTTGCGCCTACAATTTCAAACAATTCATCAATATTTTCAATATTAGATAAATTTGTGTCATCAAGTAGTTCTGTAAAATCAACAAAGAATGATTTATCTTTATTTTCTGGAATATAAGCAAAATCATCAATTCTTTGACCATTAAAATCATATTGAATATTTAATTTGCTTGGCAATTTACTTACAAGTTCTGTTGTTTGAGTCAAATGATATCCTGTTGTGAATATCGCTTCAACTGTGATTGTAAATATTTGTCCTGATGGCACACTGCTTGGAATTAACAGCGCAACATATAGATAAGAATTATATTTATCTATTATATTATTATCATTATAATAATTACTTTCTTTATAGAGTACCAATCCTTTCCCATTTTCAACAGCAACAGCATAAGGTCTACGTTCAATATATCCTTGTTTTTCAGTATCTGTTTCTGTTGTGTTGTATAACATTTGTCTCATACTCAAATTGTAGCCACCAGCATTTGAATACTTGATTACAACTTCGTTGATTTCAGCATTGATTGGGGCAAGATGAATTTTCAAAATTCCTTCATTGCCAGATGTTATTGCTCTGCTTGGCATTTCATTTATAGTATAAACTTCTATATCGCTATCATTAAAGGTTTTTTCAGCATTCATATAGAAGTCCAAATTGATGTTGTCAAGTTTTTGTCTGTTCACAACAAAATTTGTTGCAAACTCTTCACTTACCACTTCTTCTGCAATGCTAACGCTGCAATTAAAGTAACATAGTAATTTTGTTTCGCTTGAATTGTTAGTGAAAATTAATTCTTGCATTTTTGCTTTTGCTATATCTTCATTTACCAATACTCTAAATACAAATTCAACTTTTGAAATTGCATAAGCAAAAGTTCTATTTTCATATTCCAAATAGTCTTCAATAGTGTTTTCTTTGTCTGGCAAATTATTTGGATTAAAGTAAATCGTTTCATAACTTGAATCCAATGTTCTATATACATTTGCATATAATAATTGAACATTCCAACATGATGCAAGTTCGCTTTGAGCAAAATACCATTTTATTAGTGGCAATCTGTTTGTGTTCAAATATCTCAAATCATCACCAGTCAAAGTGTATTTTATATTTGCACTATCATTTAATCCAGTTTCCAAAACTGTTGTATCGCACACAAAACTTTTTATTCCATATACAAAATCAAATGTCAAAGTTCTACTTACTACTTTTTCAATTTCATCACTTTCGCCAATTAAATTTGGAATAGATACTTCATACTCATTATTGTCAATAATAATTTTAGAAATCAGTGTGTAATCTAACTCATAAGAGCCAGACTTATTGGCTGTGATGTAAATCTTTTCGTTGTTTCCAAATTCTTGTAAAGTATCATTAAAATTATTATTTATAGCAAAATTTCTACTATTTTTTGTGAATTTTACATAAAAATTGGTATTATTTTCAAAATTTTCTGCAACATTGATTTTTAATTCTTGGCTATTATCAACAAATACTGTTGCACTTTCAGGTGTAATCTTAAAGTCTTTTACAATGTTTATTACATACAATATCAATTCAACTTTTACGTTGCTATCCAATTTACTTGCAATTGTCAAAATGACTTTTCCGGTAGAATAAAGTTTAATTCTATAAGAACCAGGTGTCTTTCCAACAACTTGCAAAATTGATGGATTGCTTGATACCAAAGAATATACACTGCTTATATTCAATATACTGTTTTTTGGTTCAACTGAAACGTCAAACAAATCACCAAAACTTAAAGTTGATAAACCATTTCTAAACAATGCATAAGTGTTGACTAATTGTTTTGTTTCACCATTTTCAATATATTCAATTCTTGATAAATAACTATGTTCTTTTGCCAAAACAACAATTTCTTTTGGCGCTTCAACAGTCAAAACATCTTTGTTGCCAAATATTATGTATGGATATTCGTCATCATTTGACAAATACCAATCAGCATTACCCCAACTATCTTTATTATTGCTTGTTGTAAGTACTGTTGACCATAATGAAGCAACATTTGATATATTGTTTGAATTCAAAACATTATCAACTTGTGCATCACCTAAACCAATGTAGTCAAAACTGTGTGCCCCATAGAAATAGTTTATAGAATTATTTGAACCATATGCCTTACCAATGACAAGACCATTATATACGCAATCTATCAATTGATTTCTTTCATAAACATTTTGAGCATCAACAGAATTAGCATAGCCAACAACTCCACCAAAGATAGAATTTTGAGCATTTATGCTTATTCTTGAATAAACTTTATATAGATTTGTATTTTCAGCATAGCCAACAACTCCACCAACATAAGATTGTGATTGACCTTCTACTTGTAAATCTCCAACAAATCCTTCGCTTGCCTTTTTATAACTTCTTGCATAGGCATTTTGCAAATCTAAATATTGAGATTTACCAATAAGTCCACCAACATTGTTTAATCCAACAATGCTTGATACATCGTTTCCATCATCAAACATATTGACAGAAGAATTTGAAATGCTTGCAGAACTTAGTGATGTTCCTAATGCATAACCAACAAGTCCACCAATATTTTCGTTTCCTGAAATTTTTCCAGTTGAATATGTATTATAAATTCTATTTTGATTGATACCAGCAATTCCACCAACATTATTATTTGCAATAATAATACCATCAAATGAAGAATATTTTATTTCTCCAATATTTGTTCCTGCAACTCCACCAACAGAAACATTTTGATTTGAACTTA
>CADBPU010000112.1 GCA_902796635.1 uncultured Eubacteriales bacterium
CTGCTCATTTTGCTGTCATGAAAAATTACAGGTGTTCCGTCTTCAATCGTATTGACATCAAGTTCAATTCCATAACCATTTTTCATTGCATTTGTGAATGCTGCCAAACTATTTTCTGGGCATTCTTTATTCCAAAGTCCTCTATGTGCAAACATGGTTTCTGTCAAAAAACTTGTCCAAATGTTATCATCTTCTTTGTGTCCAAAATAGTATTCTTTTTCAATAATTTGTTCATTTTTTATCTGTTTTTTTGATTTTTTTGCTGATTTTTTTTGATTTTTCAAATTCTTTTTTTCTTTTTTATAGTTTTCTTTCTCTGTGCTGTTTTTTCTCATAGTAAAATACTATCACAAAGTGGCATTTTTTGCAAATGATTTGTTATCAAATAATATTTGATTATTTTTATTTTTTTGATATAATAAGTAATGTATTTTGAAAATAAAAGTGAAAAATTAAACAATAAAACAATAAAGGTAGAAAAATGGCAGATAAATCGCATATAAGAAATTTTTGTATAATTGCACATATAGACCATGGAAAAATCACGCTTTCTGATCGGCTTATGGAAGCAACTGGGCTTGTTGCAAAAAGAGATATGAAAGAGCAACTGCTTGACAATATGGAACTTGAAAGAGAGCGTGGAATAACAATAAAACTCACTCCAACAAAAATGAACTATAAATATAACGGCGAAGATTATGAATTAAATTTGATAGACACCCCGGGGCATGTCGATTTTTCTTATGAAGTTTCAAGAAGTCTTGCTGCGTGTGAAGGTGCAATACTCATTGTGGATGCAACCCAAGGTGTGCAAGCACAAACACTTGCAAATCTATATCTTGCAATAGAAAATGATTTGGAAATTTTGCCCGTTATTAACAAAATTGATTTGCAAAGTGCTGATATTCCCAATGCAATAAAAGAAATTGAAGAAATTTGTGGACTTGATGGCACAAATGCACCACAAATAAGTGCAAAAAATGGAATAAACATAAAACAGGTTTTGGATAGAATAATCACAGATATACCAGCACCAAAAGGTGAAGAAGAAGCACCACTCAAAGCATTGATTTTTGACAGTTATTATGATAACTATCGTGGTGCAATTTGTATGGTTAGAATAAAAGAAGGTAGCATACGTCCACATCAAACAATAAAAATGTACACAACAGGTAGAGAATATGAAGTTGTAGAAGTTGGCTATTTTGAGCCACAATGCGTGCCATGTGATGAACTTAAAGCGGGAGAAGTTGGTTGGATTTCTGCAAGCATAAAAACAATTAGTGATATCAAAGTTGGAGATACAATTTACAGAAAGGACCAACCCGTTGATGAACCTTTGCCGGGATATAAGGAAGCCGTGCCTATGGTTTATTGTGGAATTTTTCTTGAAGATGGTAGCAAATATCAAGAACTTAAAGATGCACTTGAAAAACTTAAACTCAATGATGCAAGTTTAAGTTATGAACCAGAAAAAAGTGAAGCCCTTGGCAGTGGATTCTTGTGTGGATTTTTAGGTTTACTTCACATGGAAATCGTACAAGAAAGACTTGAAAGAGAATTTGATTTGGATATCATTTCAACAACGCCTAGCGTAAATTACAAACTCCTAAAAACAAATGGCGAAGAAATTGAAATATCAAACCCAGCAAGCATGCCAAAGCCACAAGAAATTGACACAATCAGCGAGCCATGGTGCAATGTTGAAATTTTTACTCCACCAGAATATGTTGGGGCACTTATTAGTCTTTGCATTGAAAAACGTGGCGAACAAAAAAATTTGAAATATGTTGATAGCAAACGTGTAAATTTGTCTTTTGATATGCCACTTAATGAAATTATTAGTGATTTTTTTGATAAGGTTAAAAGTGCCAGCAAGGGCTATGCAAGTCTTGACTATGAAATCAAGGAATATAGACCAAGTGATTTGGTTAAAATGGACATTCTTTTGAATGGTGAGATGTGTGACGCCCTATCTATAATTGTTTATAGACCAAATGCGTATGCTCGTGGCAAGGCAATAACAGAAAAGTTGAAAGAGATACTTCCAAGGCAGATGTTCGAAATTCCAATTCAGGCAGCAATTGGTGGTAAAATTATTGCTAGGGAAACAATAAAAGCAATGAGAAAGGACGTGCTTGCAAAATGCTATGGTGGAGACATCACTCGTAAAAAGAAATTGCTTGAAAAACAGAAAAAAGGTAAAAAGCGTATGCGACAACTTGGCAAAGTACAAATTCCAAGCGACGCGTTTATTAGTTTGTTGAAAATATAGAATAATAAATGGCTTGACGGATAAGCAGTTTAGAGTATAATAATTATGGAGGTTAATTATGAGTAATACTATGATTGCATTATATGTACTTTTAGGAATACTTGTGTTATTTTTATTATGTATTGTTAGTTTTATTGTTGCAAGAAAATTCAAACAAATTGCAACGGAAAAAGGTTATGATGCCGATAAATTGCATGTTTTTGCAATGTGCTTTTGGTTAGGCATAATTGGTTATTTGTACGTTATAGCCTTACCAAACAAAAAGCAGTAATGATTATTGTGATTATTAATTGTTAAACATATATAAATAAAGCCGCAATTTGTTGCGGTTTTTTTGTTGATTTTAATTAAAATATATGTTTTTTTATTATGAATAAAATTAAACAAAAATTTTTTGAAAAACTTGTTGACAATGGAGTAAAGTATGTGATAGAATAACAGAGCTGTCAAGAAATTGGTAGCGAAAAAGAACCATAA
>CADBPU010000113.1 GCA_902796635.1 uncultured Eubacteriales bacterium
AGATTATTATGTATTTATGCTGGCACTAACTTATGAAACATACAACAAAACAATAATGTTTTTGAAAGAACATATTGCAGAAATAATATTGCTTTATTACAAACCCAAAACAATTATAAATTCAATCAATAATTTTGATATAAAAAGCCATGACAATGTAATTTTGATTGACATACTTTCAAGTTTTGAATTTGATACAGACAAAGAAGAAATTATCAAAAATATGAGTTTACTTGATAAACTTTATTTGGATTCATTTGTAAAATTCAAACTGAAAAATTTAACAAAAAAGTGGAGTGATGTGTCTGCACTCATCAATGAAAATTCACTTTTTTTGCTTGATGCAGGAATAAAAAAGGAATTAATGAAATTTTTAATGGATGGTATAAAGGGCAATCAAAAGGATATAAAACTTGTTTTAGACAAAAAAAATATTGATGCTTTTTATTATGAAAACAGCATAAAAAAGACACTCAAAAATGATAAAGTCTATTATTCCATATATGACTATGACAATTTATTATTTAGTTTAATTAAACATTATCCCAAAAGAATTGAAGTAGAACACTACAAGGATTTTGATGTTGCATTTATTCAAAATTTAGCTGATTTATTTGGCATGAGATTAAAACTCATTGAATAGTTTAATTTCTATATTGACAATTATTTGTAAAATATATATAATAATAAGCATGGAAGAAAAAAGAATAGTTATTGAAAGTAAGGCATTTGCATATTATTTTTTGCATCATCATTTGAATAATAGTTATAGTTCTATTTTTGATAGAACTGAAATAAAAGAGTTGTTATCAGCTTTTTGTAAACATTTACAAAATGATGGCTATTTACCTATATCAAAAAATGGTGATTCATTGGGATTTTTAGACACTCAAAAAAAGGTTATTGATGATATTTTATATAAAAATACTTTTATATATCGTGAAAGCATAGGCAATGTTTTGTATTGCTTTATTCCAGAAAGTGTAGATGATATGAAAAATAGTTTTTTAAGTGGGGATAAAATATTCAAAGACAAAGTATTGGAATATGAACTACTTTTGACTGAAATGGCATTTTCAAATGCTTTTGTAATGCGTGATAACGATGAAATATACAAAAAATTTGCAGAAAATAATAGAAAAAAAGTAATGCCTGAAAAAGAAGATATTTGCGAAGCATAAATTTGCAAAAAAATGTTGACAAACAAAGACAGATATGATAAAATCAACCTGTTTTTAAGAAGAAGTATCCACTTCTCACCAGTCAACAATCGCGTTAGATTAGGTCAAAATATAAATTTACTATCAAAAGATAGTTTTTCAGTGGATGTTTCTTTTAAGAATATAGTCCACTTTTTTTGTGGGCGCGGAGGTATTATTATCAAAGAGTTATTGATTAATGAACAAATTCGTCTCAGTGGAGAAATCCGTTTGGTAGGCGAAAACGGAGAGCAACTTGGCATTGTGAGTGTTGCAGAAGCCAGAAGAATGGCCGAAGACAAATCACTTGACCTTGCGTTGATTTCTCCAAGTGCAACACCACCAGTTTGCAAAATCATGAATTATGGCAAATATCGCTATGATTTGCAGAAGAGAGAAAAGGAAGCAAAGAGCAAACAAAAAATTGTTGAAACAAAAACAATCCGTTTTGGTCTCAATATCAGTGAGCATGATGTTGAATACAGAGCAAAACAAGCAAAAGAGTTTTTGATGAAGGGCAACAAAGTCAAAGCAAACATGAGACTTTCTGGCCGTGAAAATGCTTATGCGGACAAAGGTATAGAAACTCTTAAAAATTTTGCTGAAAAAATGAGCGAGTGGAGTGTTGTTGAAGTTGCACCTTTCAAAGAAGGTAGATACATCAATATGGTAATAGCACCAAAAAAATAATCTTAAAGGAGAATAATTATGCCAAAACAAAAATCAAAAAGAGCTGCAAGAAAGAGATTTCTTGTAACAAACAGTGGTCATGTTAAACATGCAAAACAAAACAGACGTCATATATTGACAAAAAAATCAACAAAAAGAAAGAGAATTGCAAGAAAAAGTGTTGAGTTTTCAAGCAAAAAAGAAACTGCAACAGTTAGAGCAATGATTCAAGAATAAGGGGGTAGTTATGAGAGTTAAAAGAAGTGTTAATGCGTTGAAAAAACGTAGAAAAGTAATGAAAGCTGCAAAAGGTTATCGTGGCTCACGTAGCACCTTATATAGAGTTGCAAAACAATCTGTTATGAAAGCAAGAGCTCATGCTTATATTGGCAGAAGACTTAAAAAGAGAGATATGAGAAGTTTGTGGATTGCTCGTATCAATGCTGCTTGTCGTCAAAATGACATCAGCTACAGCAAATTTATGCATGGTCTAAAAGTTGCAAATGTAGAACTTAACAGAAAAGTTCTTTCAAATCTTGCAATTGAAGACCCAGCTGCTTTCTCAAAACTTGTTGAAACAGCAAAAAAAGCAAAGTAATAAAAATATGGTCAAACGGCCATATTTTTTTATATTTTGATAAAACTATTTTTAATTTACTATTGAATTTATACAACGCAAGTGATATAATATTTTTGTATGATAATTTTTAGGAACATGGAAAATAAGTTCGATATAAAAAAGGTTATGTTAAGTGCAGAACCAGATATTTTTTATAACTTAAAAATTGATCTTGCAGAAAATGGAAAATACAAGCAGAGTAAATTGGAATTATTAAATTATATTGTTGATAATTTTGATAAATTAAAAAATAAAATGAAATTTATTAACATATATGTACCTTATGAAAAAATACCTAAAAAAGAATTTGGCTACTTGTATAATCTTTTTTTGAAAACAAATGATAAAATACCATGTCATGTATATGTAGAGCATCAATATATTAATGATGATGATTTTTATGATGAAAAGGAAAACGTGCATTGGGAATTAAAAACAATAATAAAAGCCAATACTGAAATTGACAAAGTTTGTAAAACTATAAGAGATAAAAACTTTTCACCTTTCGAAGCACTTGCCTATATTCACAACTATGTTTCCAATATAGCAAACTATAATATGAGCCACTTAACAGGGCAATATTGGTATAGTGCAGATCAGTTTTTTGCAGGTGCATACAAAGATTTGCCAGAAATTGTTTGTGCGGGATATTCATCTCTTATGAAAGAAATTATTGATAACTTGAACATGCCTGGATTAAAATGTGAGATGATAAGTCTTGGTGTACAAAATACAAAAAAAGATTATTATGCAAGACATTCAAGATGCTATATTAGTATCAAAGATACTAAATATGGTTTAGATCAATCAGTATTTGATGATCCAACTTGGGATAATGATGCAAATTCAAAATGCTCAAAATATGCACATTTCGCAATGCCAAATGATTGTCATGAAAGAGAAAGAAACAACAATTACATTTATAATTCCTTAACAAAATATTCTCATCCAAAAAGTAAAAATGCAGTTGAAGTCATTGATTTTAATTGTTATAGAGATTTGTACAACAAAAGCCAAAATCAAATTGACCAAAAAATGATTGAAACTGCATATGCAAACATAATGCACAAAATTTATCCAAATCAAAGTCCAAATCAAATTTACAATGACTTGAAATTGATGGCAAGAGAATCATACAAAGAGCAAATGGAAAGATATTTTATTG
>CADBPU010000114.1 GCA_902796635.1 uncultured Eubacteriales bacterium
AAAAACATATTGTTCATATCAAAAGCGCTCAAAAACAAAGTTGTGTATCCTCTTGAAACAAGTTCTTTTGCAAGGCATCTTGTGAGATATGTTTTGCCTGTGCCTGACGCACCACACATAACAATGTTTTTTATTTCAATGCTATTCAAATTGTTTACATAATCTGTTAGCACTTTTATACACTTTTTTGCAAACTCTTGCTCTTTTGCATCTTCAAAAAATTTGTAGTCATATTCTTCAAAATCTGGAACTTTTGAAAGGTCTACTCCACAATTTTTCATCAAAATATTGTTCGCAAGTTGATATGCACATGCACACACTTCATTTTGATATATACCTGTATCATTACATTTTTTGCAATCAAATTGTGGCATTAAATCAATGATAGATAAACCAAATGATTTGAGTATTTCATCTTTTTGATGTTTAATTTGCTCCAATTCTGCGCTTTTTTCTGTGATATCGGCATTTTCAAATTTAAGACGACCAATTTCCATATTCAGCACTCTCTCATCTAAATCAAGTTGTGCATAATTTGGCTCGCCCATTGCAAGTGCTCTATTTTTTTCTGCCAATAAAATTTTTTCTGTTCTTTTTTCTTCCAAGATTTGAAAGACTTGTTTATATATTTCTTTTTTTGTCATATCAACTTCACCTCATCTAAATTATCAAATAAGGCATTGAGTTCTTCGCTAGAAAAACTATGAGTCATAAACTCTTGTGGTTTTTCTTCCTTTTGTTGATTTTTATAGTTCTCAGTTTTGCTATATTTTTTTGCTTCTTCCAAAGTTGAAATATTTTGCTCTTTCCAATTTGACAAAATTTTGTTTACATAAGACATTGGCTGAGTTTTGTTTTCCGCAAGAGAAATTGCATAGTCAATAAGTTCGTCAGTAAAGTTCCAAGAATATGTCCATGTGTGATAAAAATCACGGTCCCAAGAAGTCACCTGACGAGATACTCCCAATTTTTCTAATATTGATTTGATTTTTTTATCAACAGAAAGTGTGCTTGATATATATTCATTTATTGATTCAATAGAAACAAGGCCTTTTGCAAAATATTTTGAAACGATTTCATCCATTTGCTCTATTGTTCTTATATATTTTTTGAAACAAATATCTGCCACAAGTTTGATTACGTCTTGCGAATAGCCCATTTGCTTCCATTTTAAGATATATGTATTGACAACGGGTTCAAGATTTTCATAGTAAAGCCCAAGTGATTTGCAAACGATTTTTGCTGAATTCATCAATTCTTCTTTGTTGTCTTCATACGCCTTGATTTCTTCAAAACTAAACAAATTTGAAGAGTGATATTCTTGAATCTTTTCAGCAAGTTTTTGCATTCCACCCTTTTTTATCTTTTTTGCAATTTGCACAAGAGTAGGCAAATCATAGCCATAATTATCTGTCCATAGCATATATAGTTCTTTATCTTCAAAATTTGGTGATTTTTTGCTTTTGAGTGCTGTTAATATTTCTTTAACTTTTGAAGTCAAAACTTCCATTTCATATAGTTTTTTTTCAACATTAGCTGCTGTACGTATTCCATTATATGCCCAATTTTTTGCAACAGTCAAAATATAACTATAACCCACTTCATTACCCTTTTGATTGACGCAATATTTGGCAATCATAAGCATTGCATCTTGCTCTATATGCAAACTTTTCATTGTCAAATAATATTCTCTATATTCAAATGGTGTAAGCATTCTGCCATCAATAACTTCCTGAATTGATTTGTTGAAATATGAATATTTGTCTTCTTTGAATAGTTGCGCTTGAAATTTTTTTGGTGTTATTGGCAAATATCTAACTTCAATAGGAGACAAATTTAGTATTTTGACAAGTCCTTCTTCTTGCCAATAATAAAATGCACTTTTTATGTCTTCTTGACTCATGTCTAGTGCAGAAGCAAAATCTTCGATTGTGTTGTTCAAGTCATCATCTTGATTACATTTGTTTAAGCCATACAAAAATACTTTTGTGCAACTTTCTGGGGCATAAGGCAAATAGTCTTCAAAAAACGCGCTGTTTATCACAACTTCGCTTGACTTGATATTTTCTGTTGAAAATTTACAAAATGCCATACGTCTCCTTACATTTATATATGTGCATACAAAAATATTTGAAATACTTATTTCAATATCATTATATATGTTATTTTATATTTTTTCAACTTAATTTGCAAATATATTTACTGACAATTTTTTCTTAATATTATTGTTGCTTATTTTGTATAATATAATTTTTTTGTTTTATGTATTAAACGGACATGCCTGCATATTACAAAACTTTTAATAATAAAATACTATATCAAAGCATGGAGTGTTCTTATTTATGAAAAAAACTATAAAAAGCATTATTATTATTTGTGCAATACTAATTATGACAACACCATTTTTTTGTGGATGTTTTGCAACAGAATTTACAAAAAGATATGGAACAAATATAACAGAATATAATCTTAATTTGACACTTGAAGACAAAAAAACTTTGAGTGGAAATCAAACTGTAAATTATAAAAACACAACAAGTAATATTTTGGGAGAAGTATATTTTCACTTATACCCTAACTCTTTTAGTGATATTGCAATCAACAAACCTGTAAGCAAACTTTATGAGAGCAAGGCATATCCAAATGGTTTTAGCAGTGGAAAGATTGAAATTCTTGACGTAAACATCTCAGGCGATGATTGTAGTTATGCTTTGGAAAATACTGATAATGATTTGCTTAAAATTACGCTAAATGCTCCATTATATCCAAATGATTTTGTAAAGATTGAAATGCAATACAAAATAACAATACCTAATGTTATTCACAGATTTGGTTGGAGCGATAGCACAATCAATCTTGGCAACTTTTATCCTATTGCTTGTGTGTTTGACTCTAATGGTTGGGACAAAAATCCTTATAGCTCAAATGGGGACCCATTTTATTCAAATCTTGCAAATTATAATGTGAAAATAATATACCCTAGTGAATACAAATTGGCACATAGCGGTTTTAAGACGCAGTCTCAAAATAACGACCGACAAACAATTTGTACAATAAAGGCAAATGCTGTGAGAGATTTTGCCATGGTGCTGTCAAAAAATTTTGAGACAAAATCTCAAATGGTTGATAATACCGAAATAACATATTACTATTATGGAGACAAAAAAAGTGATGAAAGTTTGCAAACAGCAGTAAAAGCACTAAATACTTTTAATAACAAATTTGGTAAATATCCGTATAGCACTTTGGCAGTTGTTGAAACCAGTTTTTTGTATGGTGGCATGGAATATCCTAATCTTGTGATGATAAGCGATAATTTGGAAAAGTATGATGACTATACAATAACAATAATACATGAAATTGCACATCAGTGGTGGTATGGTGTTGTTGGAAATAACGAATATGAACACGGTTGGATGGATGAAAGTTTGGCTGAATATAGCGTTGTTGT
>CADBPU010000115.1 GCA_902796635.1 uncultured Eubacteriales bacterium
AGTAAAAACAAATTTAATATCATAAGTATTGCAACCAAAGAAGTCAATACAACCAAAAGTATTATTTCCATATTTTTATTATATCAAAAAGTAAGATATTTTCAAATAAATAAAAACAAAAAAGTGGAATTTATTAAACTTCCACTTTATTTTATATGTTTGCATTAAATATTAAAACTGCATTTCTGTTTGACGAATGCCAACGCGTTGTCTGTCTTCCAAGACAAGTTTATTCAATAGTTCTCTTACTCTGTATGGGTTCTTAATGTTTCTCAAAACCAGTTTATCGCATGTTGCATCTTTACAATAAACGGTAACAGTACCAACACCAAACATTTTGTCAATCAATGATTGATGAACTTCAAAATCATCAACTCTATACAAATTTACTTCTTCCGAGTGAGATGACAAAAAGCCAACAATATTGACAAGTTTTGCATACTCTCCATCTTTTTTTATCACGCTATATCTAGTAAAAGAGCATGGGAGTCCGCAATAGCGTCTTCTGTCTTGCCACAATACTTCTGCTTCTTTATCATATAAATTCTTTGCCATACTTCACCTCAACATTTATATTTTAACATAAAAATTAATAGATGTAAATATCATTTTTATATTTTTATAATTTTTATTTTTCATTATTTATCTAATGCGTTGCTTTGAAAATTTGCTTGCAACTAATTTTGCAATCTCTACAAGTGGAATTATTGCAAAACTAAATAATAATACAATTAGCCATTGAGAATTTGAAAGCATGGCAAGACCAAAAGCAATCCTTAATGGTTCAACAAACGCAACAAGTAAAATAAGTATAACTGAAATCACGAAGGATAAATTAAACAACTTGTTTTTGAAAATATTTGTTTTGAATATGCTATGGCTAGTTTTCAAATTTAGTGCGTGAAGTAGTTGCATGATGTTTATGCAATAAAATGCAAGTGTTGATGCCGTTTTTGCGTCATACATATTTATGCCTATAACATAAATCCCCATGACAATCACAATTTGAAGTGCTGCTTGATACAAGATCTTTGCCCAGACTGAAAGTGAAATAATATTTTCATTGGCATGTCTTGGCGGTTTTTGCATCACATCGCTTTCCGCTGGTTCCAAGCCCAAAGAAATGGCTGGCAAAGTATCTGTTATGAAATTGATAAAAAGTAATTGTGCTGGAAGTAAAAATGTGAATTGTGGTAAAAATAGACTTGTCAAAAATAGTGTAAAAACTTCAACTGCATTTGTAGATAACAAAAACTGAATTGTACGCTGAATGTTTGAATAGATCTTTCTGCCTTCTTCAACAGCCACAACAATTGTTGCAAAGTTGTCATCACTAACAATCATATCTGCAACATCTTTCACAACATCTGTGCCAGATATACCCATTCCAATGCCAATATCTGCAATTTTCAAACTAGGTGCATCGTTCACTCCATCGCCCGTCATTGCAACAATCTTGCCCTGACTTTTGAATGCTTCCACAATCCTAACCTTGTGTTCTGGACTTACCCTTGCAAAAACGCAATATTTATTGATTATACTTTTCAATTTATCATCACTAATCTTTGCAATATCATGCCCCGTCAAAACTTGATTTTTGCTGTTCGCAATTCCAATTTCTTTTGCGATAGCAAAAGCAGTTTCTGCATGGTCGCCTGTTATCATAACCGGTTTTAGTCCTGCACTTTTGCATTTTGAAATTGCTTCAAAAACTTCTGGTCTTGGTGGATCAATCATTCCTACAAGACCTAAAAATATTAAGTTATTTTCCAAATCATCTTTTTGAGAAAAGGTATCAATTTGTTTATAAGCAAGGCACAAAACCCTAAGCGCTTGCTCACCCATTTGTTTGTTTACTCTTTCTATCTCACATAACCTTTCATGAGATAAAGTCTCAATTCTACCATTAATCAATATTTTGTTGCATTTATTAATCAAAAAATCAAATGCACCTTTTGAATAGCAAAAGAATTCGTTTTGTTTTTTGTGTATTGTAGTCATGATTTTTCTGCTACTATCAAATGGAATTTCATAGACTCTTTTGTATTGAGATTTTATTTCATTAATGTTATAATGAGAATCTTTTACAAAATTTGCAAGTGCAATTTCTGTTGGCTCACCAACTATTTTTTTGCCGTCATATTCAACATCATTGCACAAAATCATACAATTCATTATTTCTTTGAAATGCTTTTTTAAGACATCTTCTTCTGTGGCTTTTATGACCATATTATTATTGTAATACAATCGTTTTACACTCATCTTGTTTTGAGTGAGCGTGCCTGTTTTGTCGCTACAAATAACACCACAACTGCCAAGTGTTTCTACTGCATGAAGTCGCTTTATTATTGCGTTTTGACTTGCAAGACGTTGCACGCCAAGTGCCATGATGATTGTGATAGACGCCGGCAAACTTTCTGGAATAGCTGCAACAGCCAAGGCAACAGCAGTTAAAAATGCTTCCAAAATATTTGTAGACTTTGGCACTGTGATTTCAACCATAAAGATAATTATTGAAATAACAATCACGGATATGCTTATTATTTTGCCAATTTTATTAAGGGATTTTTGCAAAGGGGTTAGTTCTTTTTTGCCTGTACTTATCATCACGGCAATTTTGCCCATTTCTGTATCTTTGCCGACTGCAACAACAACGCCAATGGCTCTGCCATAAGTGGCGACTGAGCTTGAATATGCCATATTTTTTCTTTCTGCAAGCGCCGTGTGTTCGTCAAACACAATATCTGCATTTTTTTCTACCTGCACACTTTCACCAGTAAGAGAACTTTCGTCAACTCTAAAATTGTGAGTTTCAATAAGTCTTATATCTGCTGGCAAAATATTTCCACTTGAAAGTATGACAATATCACCAACAACCAAATCTTCAACTTTTATATTTTGTATTGCACCATCGCGCATAACATTGCAATATGGCTCAGTTTGTTTTTTCAAACTTTCTAGCGCATGCTCTGCTTTGTTTTCCTGCACCACTCCAAAAGTGGCATTGAGAATAACAATAAATAAAATTATTCCACCTTCAAACAAATTTTGATATTCTTTGCTGACAACTGCAATGGTTATGCTAATAACTGCGCTAACAATCAATATGATAACCATGATATCTTTGAATTGCGCAAAAAATTTTGAAGCAATTGATTGTTTCTTCTCCGCTTCAAAACTATTTTTGTTGCCATCTTTTTGCCTATCCAAAACTTCACTAGATGATAGACCCTTTGAACTTGTCCTTAATTCATCTAAAACTTTTTCTATACTTTTTGCATGTGCGTTTGAAATCTTTTTCACATGGTATTATATTAATCAAACTTGCATTTAACAACTTATAATTTAATTATTTTTGGTAAACATAAATATATAAAAGCAGGTGCTATATGAAATTGTATATTTGTTTGAGTTGTGGTGAAATTTTGGATAATAACAAAGATGCGTGCAGGATTTGTGGAAGCAATATTTGCAAAAACTGCAAACACGTGTGTGGCAATGTGTGCAGAGTTTGTAGAATGTAAAAGTATTTTATAAAATATTTTTTTATAAAAAAAATAAGATATGACATATACCTTCAAATTGATCGTATTGCATATCTTAATTTTTATTATTCTTCTTCAATATTTTTCATTGTCAAAGCAATTCTATTCTTTTCAAGATCAACGCTCAAAACTTTAACTTTCACAACTTGACCTACACTCAAAACTTCACTTGGGTGTTTGATGTATTGGTCGCAAATTTGGCTGATATGAACAAGTCCGTCTTGATGCACTGCAATGTCTACAAACGCTCCAAAATCGATAACGTTTCTTACTGTTCCTGTCAAAACCATGCCAGGTTGCAAGTCGTTTATACTCATAACGTCTGTTCTCAAATTTGGTTTTGGCAAACTATCACGAATATCACGTCCTGGTTTCAAAAGTTCTGTGACGATATCATTAAGTGTTGGTTCTCCAATTCCAATTTCTTTTGCAACTTTTGCTGAACCCTTTTCTGCAATGAGTTCTGGCAAATGACTAACATTTCCATTTTTTACATCTTCATCAGTCATGCCAAAATATTTCAAAAGTTTTTCCGTTGCGGGATAACTTTCTGGATGCACTGCTGTGTTGTCCAAAATATTTTTACCATTTGTAATACGCAAGAAACCAGCACATTGCTCAAATGCCTTGTCGCCAAGTTTGCTGACTTTTTTGAGTTCTGTTCTTGACTTAAAAGCACCATTATCTTCACGATATTTTACAACATTTTTTGCAATAGAACTATTTAATCCACTGACTTTTGAAAGAAGTGAAGGACTTGCAGTATTAAGGTCAACACCAACGCTATTAACACAATCTTCAACAACTCCATCCAAAACTTCGGTTAGTCTTTTTGGTGGCATATCTTGTTGATATTGTCCAACACCTATGCTTTTTACGTCAATTTTGATGAGTTCTGCAAGTGGGTCTTGCATACGTCTTGCAATAGAAACAGCACTTCTTGTTGTAACATCATATTCTGGGAATTCTTCTGCTGCAAGTTTGCTTGCACTATAAACAGAAGCACCTGCTTCGCTAACAACCATGTATGAAACTGGTCTGTGTGCTTTTTTGATAAGGTTTGCAATAAAGATTTCACTCTCTTTGCTTGCAGTTCCATTTCCAATTGAAATACAATCAATTTTATACTTATCAATCATATTAAGAATTATTCTTTCACTCTCTTCAATCTTGTTTTGTGGTGGTGTTGCATAAACAACTCCCTTATCAAGTACCTTTCCATTTTCATCAATAACAGCAAGTTTGCAACCTGTTCTGTATCCTGGGTCAAAGCCCAAAATTGTTTTATGCTTTAATGGTGGTTGCATGAGAAGTGGTTTAAGATTGACCTTAAACATTTTTATTGCTTGCTCATTTGCAACATCGGTTAGTTCATTTCTCAGTTCTGTGTCCAAACTTGGCATGATAAGTCTATCAAAACTATCAACAATAGTTGCCTTCATAACTTCCGTAAAAATACTTTCTGCTTTCAAAAATTTCTTTTCCACAATTTGAATGCATCTATCATGATTTGCAATAATATCTACCTTTAAGCACTTTTCTTTTTCTCCACGATTGATTGCAAGCACTCTGTGGCTTTTTATTGATTTGATTGGCTCTTTTCTGCCATCATACATTTCATATGTTTTGAAGTTTTCCGCTTCTTTCAAAGTGGTTTGAATTTCTGCAGTGTCCTGCATAAATTTTCTTAATTGTTTTCTTACATCAGCATCATCACTAATGATTTCTGCAATGATATCAAGTGCACCCTGAAGTGCTTCTTCTGGTGTTGATACTCTTTTCTTTTCATCTTCTGCATTGTTTACATAATCTTTGGCAATTTCCAAAGGATTTCCTTCTTTGAGTTTTTGAGCAAGTATAATATCTGCAAGTGGTTGCAAGCCCTTTGCAATGGCTTTTGTTGCTCTTGTTTCTCTCTTTGGTCTAAATGGTCTATATATATCTTCAAGTTCTGTAAGCGTGTTGGCTTTTTCAATTTTCTCTTTTATCTCATCAGTCATTTTGTCCTGTTCTGTGATGAGTTTTGTGACTTCTTCCTTTCTCTTATCTAGATTTCTCAAATAGTTTAATCTATCTGCAAAAACTCTCAAGGTTTGGTCGTCACAACTTCCGGTTAATTCCTTTCTGTATCTTGCAATAAATGGAATTGTGCAACCTTCGTTAATTAATTTTTCAATGTTCTCTGCATGCTGTGGTGTGATGCCAAGTTCTAACGCAATTACTTCAAAATTATTCATTATTCTTTACTACCCCTTTGTGCAAACATATCTCATTTTGCACTAACAAATCTATATTAACATAAAAAAAAATATTTTCAAAAAGTTTTTGCAAATAAAATAAACATTTTTACTTTCTATTTTATAAAAAAATCGCAATATAATTTGCGACTTTAATATTCATACTTAAAAATTCTTTTGCCTGCTTCAAACTTAGTCTCGCCCATATTTGTAAGTTGTACTTTTTGCTCCAAAGCATAGCAAAATCTTTCAAAAGCTGTCTTGTTTGCAATATCATTCATGCAATTCATTTTAATTTCAAAAACATAATCTGGTATTTGATGCCTTTTTGTATTAAACATGACAGAATCAAAATTTACAAGACCATTAAAACCTGTGTTGTTGAAAATTTCAAGTTGCAATCTGTGAGTTTCTATATACAAAAATACTTTCAGCCCTTTGAGCATACGAGCTATATCGGCATCCATACGATGAGTGTACATATCTTGCAATTTGTCTTCTAAAAACAAGATATATTCATTTTTGTCTTGAATTTTGTCGCCATAGTGCATATCGGTTTCAAACTCTTTTCTTACACCATTATTTTTGCAAACGATTGAAAGTGTTTGTTTGCTGTTATCAACAACTCTAACCCTTATACTTGCATCAAGAGTTTCCATCAAATTTTCTGGCGTTTCATAAAAATAGTCAACGATTTCAATTTGCTTGCTACTCTTTGTTTCCATATTTGGCATAAGACGAATGAGTTCATCAAGACGAACCATATCTCTGTTTTTTACATAGTATGTTCTTTGTATCAATTTTTGACTTTCAAATATTTCCATATTTATATTTTATATTGATTTTTTAATTTTGGCAAGAAAATATCATGATTAAACTAAAAACTAAATTAAAATTAGTATTTTAATAAAAATAGGTAAGGTGTTTCCTTACCTATGCACAAGACAAAACAAAAATTTGTTTGCCCACATTTTTATTTTGTGAAAAAAATAAAAACTTATTCAAATAAAATATTATTAATACCATTCTTCTAAGCCAAGTAAATAATCAGTTGATACATCAAAAAATTTTGCTAAAATAATAAGTTGCTCACTTCTAATATCTGCTTGATTATTTTCCCATCTGCAAATTGAAGATTAACCTATTTTTACTAGTTTAGCCAATTTATCAATAGAAATCCCTCTATCTTGTCTTAATTCTTTTAATCTAATTGCAAATCTTTCCATAAGTTTATTATATTCCGTTATTGGGACAAATTTATTGGCATCCCTGTTTAGGGATGTTATAGTATATTAAGGTGTTATAAAAATGAAATATAAATACAGTATAGAAGAAATAAGTAAATTAATGAATAAAATAAGTTAAGGAAAGTAGGGATGATGATTTTGACGAAAATGGTATAAAATCATAGAGAAAAATGCTTGCAGAAAATAAAGAATTAAGAAATGAATTAATAATTAAATTACTTTTTGAAACTGAAAAGCCAAAAAAGGCTAAAAAGAATACAAAAAAGAAATCTTAATGATTTACATTAAGATTATTTAATCAACTGATATCACACCATTTTGAGAAACTGTTTTGCCATTTGCACCTAAATATATTGTTTGAAGTGATTGACCGTAGTTGTTTGCAGAAAGAATTATTCCCGTTGCGCGCAAATCATCTGTTGTGATACTAAGCATAGATATCACAGCACTGTTTTTCATGTATGACATCTTGAAAATGTTTGTGTCAGTTGTGGTGGCAGTTTCTTTTGATTGATTGTTGTAATACACAACTTCGCCATCATGCAAAGCAATTCTTGTAAAGATATTTTTGCAAACCAGTACTCCTTTTTGACCTTCTGTTGCAAAACCAAGTGAAATTGCACCAGTTGTTATTGCACTATTTTCATCAAAAGCAACCACATTTGTTGCAATATCCATAAATATATTTTTGAAAATTGTTGAATTTTGAGTTTCTGTTGTGGTTTTGATTGCTGTAAGCTGAATATGTCTAAACCTACATTTTGTGATTGATGCGCCAATCATTGTGTCTGCCAAAACTCCATAAGCATAACCATCAAAACTACAATTTGTTATTTGCAAATTTTGAGTATCAAAGCATCTTATTGCACCATTTGTATCAGTATTGTCATAAGGACCAGAATAGTTTATAAAATTGTTTTTTACTTCATAATCTAACTCAAAGCCGATGCCATTAAAAATTACATTTTTGAAATTGTCAATCTTTGTAAAAACACTGCCATCATAATTTGCACCAACAATAAAATTGCCACCAAATTTTGTTTTGTCCATGCCATCTCCAACAATAATCAAACTTTTGTTTATTACAATATCTTTGTAAGACAAATCTTGACTGTTGATTGGTATATAATTTCCGGCTCTTAAATACACAATATCGCCATCGTTTGTTGATTGTAAAATTTCTTTTATATTGTCGCTGTCATTAACAATGACATTTGCAACATATATATCAAAAGATACAGACATGTTTTCCTTTTGCACAACAACTTTTTTAACTCCAAAAGTTGATGTGTCAACTTCGCTAATATTTTCTGTTGACAAGTTGAATTTGCTGTATGTGCCGTCATTATTCACGCTTTCTATTTTTAATCCTTCAAAATTTACTTTTTCTCCAATTTGATAGACCACTTTGTTTGGCAACGCTTTTACATGATAACCCACCACTGCCCTGGAACAACCAGCATATAGCACACCACTGCAAAGCAAAATTATAACTGCAAGAAAGGTTTTGAATACTTTGCTTAAATTTTTTATTTTATTTTTTTTGCTTGAATATAAATTTTCCATGTAAAAATGTTTTACATAGCAAAAAAAATTAAAAATAAAAAGAAAAAGTAGCATAAAAATTATATTCATCATATATAAAACAGAGGTGAATTATGGCATGTTGCAGAAGATGTTGCCAAAGAAGAAATCAAACCACAGTTAGAGTTTTTAATGATAACAATTTTATTCCAAGTTCTGTTCAAGTTAGTTATCCTTTAACACAAGTTGTAGAGCCAAATACTGAAATGCTTTTTCCACAAGTGGACTACAACACCGGAGTTTCGTTTTCAACAAGGGTAGATAATTACGGCGTAGATATAGTGGCACCGGGGGTTTACAAAATAACTTTTACGGGTACAATTACAACAGATCAAGACCAAACAGTTTCTGTCGCCATAACTCTCAATGGCGAGCCAATACCACAAAGCGAAATTTCGCAACATGTTTTGTCCCAGGGACCACAAACTGTTTACACAACCATTGTTTTCAAAGTTATATCTCCAAGTGCAAACATAGGAGTTGCAAACATAGGTATTGAAAGTTTTAGCATCACAAACGCAAAACTAGATATTGTAAGAAATGGGAATTTTTAATTAAAAGCCACAATTTGTGGTTTTTTTGTATTTGCAAAAATATCAAAATGTGATATAATAAAATCATTATGGATAAAAAATTAAACATAGAATTACTCGCACCTGCTGGAAGCATGGAAAAATTGCAAACTGCTTTCAAATATGGTGCAGATGCTTGCTATTTTGCTGGCACCAGTTTTGGATTAAGGGCTTTTGCTCAAAATTTTGATAATGATGAGCTAAAAAATGCAGTTGACTATGCTCATAGCATTGGCAAAAAATGCTATATCACAGTCAATATTATTGCGCATAACAGAGATTTGCCAGCACTCCCTGAATATATAAAATATCTCGACAACATAGGTGTTGATGCAGTTATTGTTGCAGACATTGGGGTTATGAAAGTTGTGCAAGAAGTTGCACCAAACCTAGATATACACGTCAGCACACAAGCAAACATAACAAACAAATATAGTGCAAAACTCTTTGCAGATTTGGGCGCAAAACGTCTTATACTTGCAAGAGAACTAAGTATTGAAGAGATTAAGGAAATAAGAGATTTTATTCCAAAAGATGTTGAACTTGAATGTTTTGTGCATGGTGCAATGTGCATAAGTTATAGTGGCAGATGCTTGCTTTCAAACTACTTTTGCGGAAGAGATGCAAATCATGGCGAATGTGTGCAAGCATGCCGTTGGGACTATGCAATTTCTAGAAAAGATAAAGAAAGTGAAAAGTTCGAAATATTAGAAGACGAACATGGCACGTATATTTTGAATAGCAAAGATTTGAAAATGATTGAATATTTAGATAAACTTGCCGATGCAGGAGTAACAAGTTTCAAAATTGAAGGACGTATGAAAACTGCCTACTATGTTGCAACAATAGTCAATGCATACAAACGTGCATTTGAAATATTAAAAAAATGCAAAGCAGAAAACAAAGAATATAAATGTCCGCAAGAACTTGTTGATGAACTTGAAAAAGCAAGCCACAGAAGATACACAACGGGTTTCTATTTTGGTGCAGAAGATAAGGAATACTTGGAAAACAGCCAACCTGTGCAAGAAAGCGAATTTGTTGCAGTTGTAAAAGAACCGGCAAAAGATGGCAGAGTTTTGATTGAAATGAGAAATAGATTTCAGGTTGGAGATATTTTGGAAGTGTTGTCTCCAAATGATAGTTTCAACAAAAAAATAACCATATCAAAAATTACTGATTTGGACGGAAACAATATAGAAATTGCCGACAAAGTTCAAGCACAACTTTACATCAATTGCGACTATCCGCTCTCTCCACTTGACATTTTGAGAAGATAAATAAATATTGACACAAAAAATAGCACGTTTGTGCTATTTTTATTGATATATCAAAATTATTAAAACAAACAATCTTCTTCTTCATTATTTTCTTTGTTAAGATTTTTTATGTCAAACACAAATGCATATCTATCATCATCAAGTTCATCGCAATACATCTTAATGCCTTCAATATCTCCAATATCGTTATGAAGTCTTAGACTTGCCTTGTTATTCTTTGCAACAACAGAAGAAATTTCTGGAAATTCTGTTTTACTTAAATCTTTTGCCGAAACTTTGAAAAGTGCTTGACCATAGCCACAGCCAGAATAATCACTGTGCGTTGCAATAAACTCTAAATGCCAATCATCTCTTGTTTCATCATGAGAATACAATGCAAAACAAACATCTTCGTCATCAATTTCATTTTTAAGCATATATAATTTTACATCAAGATACTCTTTTGTGAACAAGTCAACATTCAAATCATCAAGCATTTGCTTTGCTTCATCAAAATCATAATTTTTGTTTTCATATTCATGACTTGCGATTATTCTCATCATAAATTTGTTTATTGCTTCACTATTCTCCAAAAACTCATCTTTATCAACTCTTTTTACTGAATAAACTTTTCCATTAAAAATCTTTTTCATATTTTTATTTTATCACAAAAACAAAAAAATTCAATAGTTTTTTGTATTTTAATAATAATTAATTATTATTTTTTTCTTAAATAATATCAAACTCATTTTACAATATAAATTGACATTTTGCATCTTTATGATATAATAATCATGCTTTGGGGCGTCGCCAAGCGGTAAGGCAAGGGACTCTGACTCCCTTATGCGCGAGTTCAAATCTTGCCGCCCCAACCAACTAAAAACAGCCACACCGGGCTGTTTTTTGTATTTGCACCGTTTCTTGTTTGGCAAGATTTGGTGCTTTGCACAGCAAGTTCAATTTTTTTGTGCAAGCACAAAATTGAATTTGCAACTCGCGTCCCGCTGAGTTCTCCCTGTAATCTCTGCCGCCTCCCCAACCAACTAAAAACAGCCACACCGGGCTGTTTATAATTAATTCATCAACTGCAAAAAAACTTTAATTCTACTTACATTTTCTTGCTATGGTGGTGTTGTCTTTTTTGCGATTTTGAAGTTCATTTACTGGATTAGGGCTGTCTTCATATCTATAATCTTTATTCATATTTTCAATAGATTTTTGAATGACTTGATGGCTTGGAACATTTGACTCATTAATTGTATCATTTTGAAATTGAAAGAAAATGTTATCTTTTGGCAAATCACAAATATCAAAATATTTTTTGTTTAAGGAAGTATTATTGACAGTGTTTTTGAGTACATCTCTCACATATTCTTTGTTTGTGCCAAGTTCAAGCAATGTTGGAAATTCTCCATCTCCACAAACATCTTTATATGATTTGCGCTCATATTTTTCAAGAAGCGCTGATGCAATTTTTAAGTGTGCACACTCCATTTCAAAATGCTCTTTCCATATACTCAAAAGATTTTTGTTTTGTTCACTTTGCATGGCACTGTAATACAAATAGCATTCAGTAAACTCATGCATAACCCATTGTTCAAGCCAAGTCATGTTTGGGTCTTTCAAAGACTCATATTGCGAAACATGCTCTTCTTCAATAAGTGCAATTTCTGAATATAATTTACGTCCCAAATCATTTTTATACCATTGAGCAATGTTCATATAATAATTCATCGTTTGCTGTTCTGCTGCCGTTATAATTCCTGCAACAAGTTTGGAATATAACTTTGCTTTTTTTGCATTCATGTGATTTTTAAGGTTTTGTGTTGGATATCTATGCTCTGCAATTGTAGGACGACCAGGTGTGATTTCAGTAAATCCTCCAACAAGCATTTTTGTGTCAATGCCTTTGTCCATCATAAGCAAATTTGAAAATCTATACAAATGGTCAAAATCTTCTAAAAGCGCAAAATCTAATGCTTTTTTATTGTTGTCATCAGTTTCATATTTTGCTAGACACGCTGTCAAATCAACAGCAAGTTGTTCATATGCAATTGTGGTTTCCAAAATGCTTTCGTTGATTGGCTTTAAGCAAGCAAGACGTTTTTGTTGCTCTTGCTCCTGCTTTCTTACAATAGACAAAGCTTCTAGTATTTCATCATTATCACAATGCCTTGCAAATTGGTGCATAAACCACACCGACTCATACTCTGTTCCATTCATCAAAATAACTCTGCACTTTGAATATGGACCAGTTGTCTTTTTGTTGTATGCCTTTGGATATATCCTTTCTAGTGGCATAAAATATTCATTAATGTTTTTTGTTTGTACCTTAAATGGATTCATATTTTTATCTCCTTAAAGTAATTATTTCTCATTAGCATCTTATTAAACATTAATTTTCAAATAATTAACTCTAATTTCTAATGAAAAACAAAGGATAATATTTTTAAGAACAATTATTGTTTTTGATTTTGTGTATTGTTTGACATATTTCAAAAAATATGATATTATAAAAATATCCATAAAGAGTGTGCGAGGGACTGCCCCAAAGACCACACAGCAACCTGCAAATGCAAGGTGCTAATGGCAGAATGATGGGTAAATTTGAAATTTTTTGCCCATCATTTGATGGGCTTTTTTATTGTTTATTATTTATAAAAACCCAACAAAAGGTTTTCAAATATAATCTATAACAAAGGAGAAGAAATGAAAAACATTAAAAATTTATTAAAAAATAGCAAAAATATTGATAAAAATGTCAAAAAAACGCAAAAAAATCGCAAAAAACATTATATTTTCACAAGTGAGTCAGTAAATATCGGGCATCCAGACAAAACTTGTGATGTGATTGCTGATGCCTTTTTGGACGAAGCATTGCGACAAGACCCATTGAGTCAAATGGCGGTTGAATGTGCAATCAAAAATGATAAACTTTTTGTTTATGGAGAAGCCACAACAAAAGCAAAAATAGACTATGACAAAATTGCAAGAGATATATTGAAAGATATTGGATACAAAAACAAATTTCAAATAATTAAAGAAATAAGTGAGCAAAGCAAAGACATAAACCAAGCAGTCGTGAAAGATGATATTGGAGCAAATGACCAAGGCATAATTTTTGGCTATGCCACAAACGAAACAAAAGAATATATGCCACTTCCTATCATGATTGCACATAAATTAATGCATACGTATGACATATATAGAAGAAAAACAACAAAATATTTTGCAGATGCAAAGTGTCAAGTTAGTGTTGAATATGAAAATGACAAACCATATAGAATATCAACAATATTGATTTCGTGCAGCCATACTGAAAACATAACAATTAAAGAAATAAAACAAGACATAACAAAAAATGTTGTAGATGTTGTTATGAAAGAATATCAAAAATATTATATTGACACTCAACTCATTATCAACCCAAGTGGAAAATTTACTATTTGGGGCTCTTTTGGTGATAGTGGTTGTGTGGGAAGAAAAATTGTTGTAGATACCTATGGTGGCGCCAGCAGAGTTGGTGGCGGGTGTTTTAGTTCCAAAAACGCAACAAAGGTGGATAGGAGTGGAGCATATTATGCAAGATATGTTGCAAAAAATATTGTTGCAAATGGCTTTGCTGATAAATGTGAAATTCAAGTTAGTTATGGAATTGGACTATCAAAACCAATATCAATTTATATCGAAACATTTGGCACAGAAAAAGAAAATTTAACAAAAATATATGATTTTGTGCAAAAAAACTTTAATTTTTCACCAAAAAATATGATAAATGAGTTAAATTTATTAAAACCAATATACAAACAAACTGCTTGCTATGGCCATTTTGGACGAGAAGAATTTGCTTGGGAAAAGATTAAAAAAATAAAGAGTTAGTGATGCTAACTCTTTTTGTTATCTTATTGTTTTTCTCAAAGCATTTTTTCTGCAAAAAATAATTTTTTATCACCAAAACACATCAGTTTGTTCAATCTCCTGCTCTGATGAATGAATTGTGATATCGGCTTCCAAATTTTCAACATAAGAATAATAATTAAAGATATTGAAAACTACTGCTACGGGCTTTGTTGTTTGCTCTATGAGAACACAATGGTCATTTGAAATGTTTAATGATATATAGATATCTTGAATTCTTGACGCACCAACAAGAAGTCCAATAGCATTCTTATTATCTTGGCTATAACTTTGACTATATGTTGCAGTTGAATAACAATTAGTTATTATACCAACCATAAATCCAGAAATGCCACCGCAATACATAAAAATATCATTGTCTGTTTTTGTTAAATCAAAATTACCTGTTGAGGCACAAGAATTTATTGTTGGGCTACTGTAATTCTGTTGAGCAGTGTAACCAGTTATTCCACCAGCATAAATTGCAATTACATTGGTTGTAGAAATAATATTCCCAACATTTTTGCAATGCTCTATCACAGAATAATTTTGTGCTGAAATTCCACCAATAAACACACCACTGTTTGTTTTTTCTTCGCCACTATGATTTGCAGTCAAACTTCCATGATTAATACTATTTGTTATTGTTCCCAAATTTAATGTGGCAATGCCAGCAACATTTGGCGACCATGCATTTGATGATGTGTTTTGCAAAAGTGATGCATGATTGTTGCAAGAAGAAATGTTTGCGTTTGCAAAATTTTGACTAACAATTCCACCCACGTCCACATTATTTGATATAATCGACGAACCTTCAAGCACATCACAAGAACTGATTGTTCCATAGTTGTCAACAGCGATAAAAGAAACCAAATTATCTTTTGTATTGGCTGAATTGACTTCTGCATTAAATTGCACAGAGCAATTTTTTATATATTTATTATTTGTAATACACAAGCCAGAAAAATATGTTTTTTCACCATCAAAATTAAAATTAATTTTATTTTCTACAACAATATTTATATTTTTTATTTCGCCATTATTTTCATTGGCTAGCAAACTCAAATTTTGAGATAAAGTTTTGCTTATATCATTTTTGAAAACTATATTAACATTTTGAATTTTGCCAGATAATTTATTTATCAAAAAATCATCATAGTCATAATTTATAGTAATAGTTTTATCATTTCCAAAAATTGTTCCTGAAAAATTATTTAGTGTTGTGCTGTCTTCCAAAACAATATCTTCAAGAAGTGTGGCATAACAACCTTTGTTTGATAAACTTGCAAACTGTGTTGCGTTTGATATTTTTTTTGGACTATGCAATGTTCCAAGTCCATATAAATTTGAAACAACAAGCAAAATTGTTGTAATTAAAACTGCAACAAA
>CADBPU010000116.1 GCA_902796635.1 uncultured Eubacteriales bacterium
AAAAAACAACGTAAAAAGAATAAATGTTTATATTGCAGCAAAACAACCAATAGGATTTATTATTGGCACAGCTATTCAATCTTACCATCCTACTATTTATGTTTATGAATTTTTAGAAGGTAATTACCTAATGCCACTCATTATTCAAAAGGGAAAGTTTGGTGATTAACTATGGTTGTTGATTGTTTAAATAAATTATTGGATGAATTTAAGGTTGATAGAGATTTTTCTTTAGAGATAAAAACTGGATACAGAAGTCCTTTAGAAAAAGACTTAAATAATTATTATGATGAAAAGCCTAATTATAGATATGGTGGCTCATTAGCTAAAACAACAGCAAATTCTAATTCGTGTGATATAGATTTATTATGTTATTTTGATAGTGAAAGCAATGATAGTTTAGAATTGATTTACAATAAGACAATAGAAGCATTGCTAAATGCATCATATTTATTTGAGCCCAAAAACTCTGCAATTTGCGTTTATGGTAAATTTGGAGAACCTAAATGGGACACAACTGTTGATGTTGTCCCTGGGAAATATACATCGAATGAAGAAAATAAAGATGTGTATTTATGGTGCAATAAGGATAAATGTAGACTTAAGAGCAATCCAGAATTACAAATCAATAAAGTAAAAGAATCTGATTCTAAAGAGTTAATTCGTTTGATTAAATTATACAGGGATTTTAACAATTTTAAGTTCAAATCATTTTATCTTGAAATTTTTTCAATTGATGTTGTAGAACCCGAGTTTGCTGAAGGAGATAATATATATGATAAGTTGGTTAAATTTTGTAGTCACTATAAAGAAATAGGTAAGACTAAAATTTATGATCCAGCAAATTCTGCTAATGATATCAATAAAATACATAATGAATCTGAATTCTCATTAATAAGAAACAATATAGAAAAATTATATAAGGCTTTATTAACGAATGATGAAGAAACAATAAGAAATTGTATATTAAATAAACCTTATGATATAGAAAAAGGATTTCTTAATAATGCTAAAGCACATTTTGAAAACAAAGGCGGATTAACAAATGCTTTGATATCATATTTTAATATTATCAGTATAAATGGTTTTTATAGGATTAATGATCATTGGGAACATTTTGATTCAAATACCATTTTAAAGAAAAATTACAATCTTAAATTCGAAATTAATGTAGTTCCAAATTTTCAACAAGACTCAATAGTTAAACTTATTGTATCAAACAGTGGGTATGAGGCATTAAAAAATAATTGCTTACGAGGTAAATCCGAACCAACCGAAATAGCATATAGAGCTAATAACAAACTCTATTTTCGTGAAGAATCAACTTCATATTATGGAAATCATTGTGTTCAAGCATATGTGAAACTGCCTAACGGGAAGACATACTATAGTGAGATTTTAGTTGTTAAAGTACGATAAAACAAACTTATTTTATAATTACTAGTGGTGGTAATGGAGGAATCCTATCCATCACTTTTTTAATAATTGAAGGAGGCGGTTATTATGATTGTATTATTTATGCTTGGATTTCTTATTACAGGAAATGGTGTTTCAATGGTGTTGCAGGGTGTTTCATTTGTATTACTATAGTTGTCCTTATACATATTAGAACAATTGTGCTAATACGAGATTTTATTCTCAAATTAGCACTTTTTCTTTATTTTTAGGCAATTTGGGTAGAGTAAAATACTCCAATAATTGATTCAGCTTTTGTATATTTGTCGATTAAACAAAAAACTCTTTATTAATATCTAGCAATTTATCTTGCACCTATCTTGTATTTATTATGCATGTTATTTAAATAATTATCTTTTTTTTCTTCGTTAGTAGGGCAAACCCTAATTTAAATTCATCCATTGGGATGTTATCTAACCTTCATAAAAAAATCAAAAAATAATTATATTTACAGAAATAATAAAAGGTGTTATAATCTCATATGGTTAGTTATAACTAACTCTAATTAAAGGAGTATGTATGAGTCTAATAGAATTTAAAAATGTGAGTCGTATTTATAAAGTAGGCGACCACGAGCAAAAAGCGCTTGATAGCATAAATATAAATATTGAGCAAGGAAAATTTATTGTTATTTTAGGGCCAAGTGGCGCTGGCAAATCAACTTTGCTTAATCTATTAGGTGGTTTAGATTCGCCAACTAGTGGCACCATCTTAGTGGAAGGAAATGATATATCAAAACTCGATAATAATGCTTTAGCGGATTATCGCGCTTCAACAGTGGGATTTGTTTTTCAATCATATAATTTAATTCCGACTTTAACCGTTTTTGAAAATGTTTCTCTTGTTAAAGAGATAGTAAAAGACCCCTT
>CADBPU010000117.1 GCA_902796635.1 uncultured Eubacteriales bacterium
CGCGAGAGCCCGACTCTCCAGATGTTGGACATCCAGGAGCGTCACCTGGCTCGTCCGCTGAAGACCTTCGATCCGTTCTTCACACAGAAGGAGATTGTGAAGAACCAGATCCTGGACTTCGACCAGTTCCTGAATGAGGTGGACATGGTGGTCATTATGGTCAAGCATAACCATATCAAGCAGAATTGGGACAAACTTAAGGGCAAAGTTATCCTGGATTGCCACAATATCTGTCCGCTGGAAGGGGTATACCACATCTAGCTTTAATGATTAAAAGAATAATCGGTAGAATTAATTCCTCCGATATTGGCCATCGGGTGGCTTATGGGGCGACTTGGTCGGTTATCGGCACGGCCTTAGGGAAGCTAGTAGTCCTCGCTGCCAGTATTGTATGTGCGCGAATCTTGAGCAAAGAGCAGTATGGTGAGTTCGGCATTGTTCGCTCCACAATTAACATGTTCTTTGTCTTCGGGGCTGCTGGACTTGGCGTAACTGCCTCCAAGTATATCTCGGAGAGGAAGATCGAGCAAAAGGAGAAAATCCCCAGCATTTATTTGTTGACGAACGGCTTTGCTTTCGTTACGGGCCTGATTATTACGATTATCGTTCTGCTCCTGGCTCCTTTTCTGGCGGATAATTATTTACATGCGCCTCATCTGGTCAATCCTTTGCGGATGGGTGTTCTCCTGCTGTTTGTAACCGTGATTAACGGTGCGCAGAATGGAACACTGTCTGGGTTCGAGGATTTCAAATCGATGGCGATTAACAGCTTCTTTGGAAGTCTTGCCGAATCAGCATTCATGCTGATCGGAGCCTATTTTGGAGGAGTCTTTGGCGCAGTTGCTGGTTTTGGATCGGGATACATTGTGATTTATGTATTGAATGCTGTTGCAATCAAGAAGAATTTCTCGCTAAACGGGATCAAGGTTAGCCGGGATGCCTTCCGAAAGGAGGATCTTCGTTTGCTGTACACATTTTCTTTGCCGGCGATGTTATCTTCCATCATGGTGGCGCCGACTTACTGGAT
Organism: uncultured Eubacteriales bacterium; assembly: GCA_902796635.1. GTDB lineage: Bacteria > Bacillota > Clostridia > Christensenellales > UBA1242 > UBA9845. Next base: position 1,028 of record CADBPU010000117.1, read on the forward strand.
CATCAAATCCTTCCTGGCCAAACAAGGCGGGTTTGATGACTTGGCCGGGTTTGAAGCTGCGGATCAATGGCGGTCCATCATTCTGTTCCTTCCATCTGCGATCAGCAACATTGTTCTCCCGATTTTGTCAAGTTTAAGTGGGGGAAATGACAACAAACGGTATTGGCGGACGTTCTGGTTGAATCTGGGTCTGAACGGTGGCGTTGCATTCGTCATGGCACTCCTCATCGCGGGATTCAGTCCGATCATCATGCGTTTTTATGGAACGGACTATGCAGGAGATCATCTCACGCTCGTGATTCTTGCTGCCTCAACTGTGTTTTCCTCGATGGCGGTTGTCGTCGGGGCGGCGATTCATTCTCGCGCAAAGGTCTGGGCTAGTTTCGGTTTCAATCTTCTGTGGTCGGTGGCCGTCATCCTATTTAGCTTGTTATTTTTGCGTCAGGGTATGGGTTCGAAGGGAATTGCGCTGGCAATCTTGGTGGCGTATGTCATCCATACTCTGCTACAGCTGTTATATATGCTTCGAACATACAAACAACGGGAACTATAGACTTGCCCGATGCTGGAGTTCAAGAGAAAAAAGATCAATAGTTTCTGCCTGGCGTTGATGATTTGCGCCCGGGCATTGACGCAGTTGTTGGATTTTCCCGGGAGCTCCATTCTCCTTGCGTTGCTGGGTGCTTCGGTCATTTATTTCAACCCTCCTAAATATAGGGTTAACAAGTGGAAGGCTTTCATCTCGATATATGTTACAGCCTTCTTCCTGATATCCTTGATTGTTAGCAACGCGAATCCGACGACGGTGGAGTATCTCCTGTACTTTGTCGTATTCGGGCTGACGGCTTTCTTGATGCCATACAGGTATGATTTCCAGTCCGTTCTTCGGTTTATCCTTGTGTTTGGCGCCATCCTGGTATGGCCGTATGTGAGCATCGATTATGCGGCGGTTATTGCCAATGTTGGCGGTGTTTATGACAACGTGAATGCTGTGTTCATGGACATCTCATACAAAACGCTCGTGTTTGTCGTCTCTGGTACTCTTGTCGCTGTGACAGACGACAATAAATGGATAAAATTTGCCGGGGTTATTATCGCCATCCCTTATTTGTTGATTTCATTCATTTATGGCGCACGAGGCGTGTTGTTGTCGGTCTTTGTGTTTGTATTCCTTCTATGGTTTCTTTGCTCGAAGAATCGTAGGGTTTTGGAGAGGAGGACGCTGACAGCTTTTTTTTTATGCATAACTTTGCTCGTCCTGTTCCCGCTGATTGTGTATGGAGTGTACTCACTGTTGCAAGCTGTTGGCGTAGAAGCGAGATCTGTTGAGCGGTTGTTTGAATCCGTATCGAGCAATGGCTCACTAAGTACGGGGCGCGATGTGCTCACCAAAAAGGCGGTTGAAGGGTTCCTCGAAAGTCCTCTTTGGGGGAAGGGTATTGGCAGTTTTGATGATTATTCAGGGACGTATCCGCATAATATTATCCTGCAGCTATTATATGAGGGAGGCGTGCTTCTAGCCTTACCTATCATGTACTGTCTGTTCCACGGAATGTATACGATGATGTCCTTGAAGTATGACAGAAGATATCGTTTTTTTTTGTTAATGCTATTTAGTTCAGGTGTGATAGAGCTATTCCTCTCTTCGCATCTGTGGATGTCTTTGTTTTTCTGGCTTTTTATCGGCCTGAGCTTAATGCGAAAAAAGTTTTATCGGCATCGCCGCGTCCGTCGATTATCCGGAAAACGAGTGGAGAGAATTACTGAAAAGATGGGAAATAAATGTTTTATGACCTTGTATGGACCCTTGGAGTCTGATGCTAGAGTATTGCGGTCTTTGGGTGTCTTCAAGGCTGTTGGGAAGGAAGTCACGATTGTGACATGCAATACGAGAGAAGGGTATTCTGCCGGAGATGGTGTTGACGTGGTTAATCTGCGTTTGAAGGTCGGGCACAAAGGGTATCTTTACTTTTGCATACGGACCTTGCTCTATTATTTGGGGCATGCCCGGCAATTTGATTTGATATATCTACAGGACTTTCTTTCTGCCGTCCCGGGCTTGTTGATTCGTCATTTCGCGCGGAATAAAAGGATGATCTATGATGCGCACGAGCTGATAATTCCGAAAGATGGGCAATGCCTCTCAAAGCGAGAGGCGTTCTTTATCGGGCCGGAAAGGAGACTTTGTAATAAGGTGGATGTCGTTATTGAAGCGAATAAAGAACGTGCCGACCTAATCAGAGCTCGCTATGGGCTTAACAATGTCACCTATGTGCTAAATATTACGAAGCAGGCTTATAATGGACGGGTTCGGACGCTGCCGGGAAATGGAAAGATTGTCCTGGTGTATCAAGGAGTGATCTCAAAAGAGCGGGAACTATCCTTCTTCGTTGATTGCCTGAAGGCCCTGCCGGAGCGTTATCAGATGCTTTTCATCGGCGACGGCGACGCACTGCTTGGAATGCAAGAGCGTGCGGAGCAGTTGGGTGTTGCTTCCCGGATCGAGTTTACAGGACGGCTGTCGAACGAAGAGATGCTGAAGCGTCTGGACGACTGTCATATCGGCATTATCTCGTATCCGTTCACGTCGTATAATAATATCTATTGCTCACCGAACAAGATTTTTGAATATGCGGCCTTGGGCCTGCCTTTTATCGCGACGGAGCAGCCGATTTTCAAAAATGCACAGGAACAGTATCATACTGGAAGGACCTTCCGCTATGGTGACGTTGCGTCGTTCGTCGAAGAGACAGAATTCTTGGCGAAGGAGTACTCGACGGAATTCCGCCAGTTCGAGCGCTTCCTGACGGATTTCAGTTTCAACAATGAAATGGAGCGGTTGCGTTCCATTATCACACAGGAAGCATAGCGTATGATATCCATTGTTGTCCCTATATATAACGCGGAACCTTATTTGCTCGAGTGTCTCGAGTCGCTCATGATTCAAAGTTATGAGGACTTCGAAGTGTTAATGGTGGATGATGGATCCAAAGACAACTCGCTTGCGATCTGTCGGGAATGGGCGGCGAAGGACGAGCGCTTCCGGGTGTTCTCACAGGCGAACGCCGGTGTATCCGTAGCCCGGAACCGAGCTTTGGAAGAAGCAAAGGGGGATTATGTCTGCTTTGTGGATGCAGACGATGTCGTGGCATCGGATTATCTCGCGCATCTGCTGGAGTTGTCTAAGGATGGGGATTTTCCCTTATGCTGGTATACGCGGGACAAAGCAATGCTTGGGACCGGCAGCAGAACGACGGAGAGATATGACGCGAAGCAGTTTGTCCTTAACATCGTATACGAGGTAATGGTCCACGCCAATATCTGGGAAATGCTTTTTAAGCGCAGCATTATCAGGGAGCACGATGTTCGTTTTACGCCCGGATGCGTTCGGAATGAAGATATGGAGTTTTTTATTCATTACCTGTTGTATGAGCAGTACGTCGTTGTCTCGGACTATCGGGCGTACTACTATCGTCCGAATCCGTCCTCCGAGATGGCGAAGCCGGTAACGAAGCAGGCCATGACGTCAATCGAAGC
>CADBPU010000118.1 GCA_902796635.1 uncultured Eubacteriales bacterium
CCGAAAGTGCGGCAGATGCGACATTACAATCCCGCATCTGCCGCGAAAAGTGCCCTGAAATGCCGTTTTTGCTCTAGATCAGAATCGCATGCCCGTCCTTAGATCACGGATTCCGCCTCAGGATGTCGTCTACCCCGGCAAAGTGCCCGATAAACCCTCTATGGTCAACTGTAAGACCTGACTACTTATATCTTTCACGGACAATATGAACATAATCGCAAGTATTGTTCAGGTTTTGTCACTTTTCCGGACAATCTGAACAAAAACACAAGAATTGTTCAGCACAACTAACCTAAAGCCCAGACACGCTTCAGTGTATGTGGTTTCTTAAATTTCACCACAGTGTCACACCTTGGTCCATGTGGAAATTCCGTTGCAAAGTGCCCACCTTCTCCAACTTACATTTCACAAGAGATACAACGTTGCTTATATATATGCTTTTTCGTATTTTTGAGAGAAATCATAAACCACATTCCATTCCATATGTGCAGGAAAACATTTATCTGGCTGCTCGCTGCCATCTGCATTATAGCTGGCTGCCGTCCAGAGTTCGACTTCCTGGAAGGGTCATACCCTGGCGGGAATCCTGAACTAAACTATTCCGGAGGCAATATCTACATGGCCTTCACGTCTTCCGCCGGCTCGGCATCAGTCAGTCTGGAGGCATCGAAAAAGTGGAAAGCAAGTTTCGTCAATGACCGGGCTAAGGACTGGTGCTCCCTGTCCTTGGACAATGGGAAACGGGGTACAGCTACAATCCAGGTCTCCGTTAAAGAAAACACGGAGTATGATGAGAGATCGGCTTCGATCATCTTCGAGTGCGATGACATCCAGCGGACAATCGTTGTAACGCAGAAACAAAAGGATGCACTCCTGGTGAGCGGAAGCCGTTTTGATATTGAAAAAGAAGGAGGGCGCATTGATATTGAGGTTAAGGCAAACGTAAGCTTTGAATACTCTGTATCAGATGAGTCCAAGAGCTGGATGAAACCAATCGAAACAAAAGGCCTTTCATCATCATCGTTTGCCTTCTCAGTATCATCCAACGAGTCTTTTGCCAAGCGGGAGGGTGAGATCCTGTTTACCAGCCAGTTAGGGACGGAAAGGGTAAAAGTCTACCAAGACAGCGACCATCCCACTATCGTTCTCTCATCTGACAGCTATTCCCTGAACGCAGAGCCTGGCGAGTTTACCGTTGATGTGAGAAGCAATATCGACGTGACCTTCAAGATTCCCGCTGATTGCGACTGGATACACGAGATAGAGACCAAGGCCATGTCGACAAACTCCTTCAACTTCTCAGTAGATGAGAATGAAACCTTCGCAACTCGATCTGCCACGCTGGTATTCAGGTCTGACGAATGGGGCGTGGAAGAAAAGGTCACCGTTACGCAGAAGGCAGCCACTCCTACGATCATTATAGGGACCGGCGAGTATCAAGTTGGTCCAGAAGGAGGCTCTCTGGATGTTATGCTCAAGAGCAATATGGATTTGCAAATCGGTGTCGGTCCTGAAGGCTGCGACTGGATCGTACCGGTAGAGACGAAATCCCTTACGGAAAGGACACATTCCTTCTCTGTGTCAAAGAACCATGAGCGCTCAGCCAGATCGGGGTGGATCACTTTCTTCAATAACCAGGAGAATAGCGCGGACACGGTATACGTGTCGCAGTCTTTCCAACACATACTTGTTTCCAATGAAACGCTTCATGCTTCCAGCCGTGGCTGGTCAGTGTCATTCGAAACGGTTGGTTCGACCCCTTCAGATTATCACGTAGAACCTATTTCTGATTGGCTTTCATTAAAGACGGAGGAACAATTGCCCGATAGGAGCCGTTTCACTGTCGATGTGCAGGAGTCTGACGGCGTTAGTGATCGTACAGGGCAGGTTCTTGTTTATTATTCAGGATACGACGTTCCAGATACGGTATATGTCCACCAGTATCAGCGTCTCCCTTCTTTCTCTTTCACGACACCGGATCGAAAAGTCAAGTTACCGGTAGTTGACGGAATGGATCAGATTGGGTTCGTGTTCTGGGGAGATGATACGAAAGAGCCGTATCGAGAGGGGCTGTCTCATGAGTACAATTCCAGCGGATGGCATACGATTATGGTTGAGATCCACAACAAGAAAAAGGTTTCATTTACTGGTCTTAGTGATGGGATGACAATCTCATTTAGGGGACTAAGAGAGAATAAAAGACAATAGCTATGAAGAGATATATAATATTTCTTTTTATCCTACTGATGTGGCAGTATTCGACAGCACGAGTAGTAACTCAGGACCAGGCTAGAAAACTCGCTGCAGAGTTTTTTACTAGTCTTGAAATGCAAACCAAAGCAACAGAAAACGATCCTGATGATTTCAAGCTTGTGTGTTCCTTTCCAGAGATAGAGACTCGTTCCCTTGCCTCGGAGCCGGCTTTATTTGTTTTCGAACGTGAGTCGGGTGGCTATGCTATCGTTGCCGGTGACGATGTCGCCCGTCCCGTATTGGGCTATTCACCAAATGGGTATTTCCCCGTTTTGGATATGCCTGACAATATGCGAGCTATGCTTCAATGGTATGCTGAAGTCATCGAATTTGCGCGGGATCAAAACTGGAAATCTGCTTCTAACATGGGCGCAGGATCTGGATTAGATCCTGCAAACGCCGTGCTGCTTCATACTGCCAGATGGTCACAAGAACATCCCTTTAATGATCTGGTCCCTTTAGTTGATGGCCAAAAACCTCCCATAGGTTGTGTGGCCACTGCGATATCTATTATTATGCGGTATTACAAATGGCCACAACGAGGAATAGGGAATCTGCCTTCCTATGACTACACATATAATGGCACGAGTTATCATATTGAAGGTTACCCATTAGGGTACGAATATGATTGGAGCAAAATGCCTGAGAACTATTATAATTGCAGCGATGAAGAAGCCAGGCAGATTGCACGCCTGCTATATGATGTTGCTGTAATGTGTAAGATGTCTTTTAGGCCTGGAGGATCTGGAGCCAGCTATTCCAGTGTTATTGGGCTTCACGATTTCTTTGATTATGACAAGCAGCTAGTGTATATTGACCGCGATAGAACCGATTCCGATTATAAGTGGGAGCAGTATATCATTAATGAGATAAACGCTGGCCGACCTGTCCTGTATTCAGCTTTGAATACTGAAGGACATGCATTCGTAATAGACGGATACAACGGGTGTTACTTCAGTATCAACTATGGATGGGGTAGATCCACCGCATATCGCAAGGGGCACAATACAGCGGCTGATTTAATAGATTTTTTTACGTTAAGACCTATTGATGGCCACGAAGAGGACCTTCTTGTTTATTATTTAAGACAGTCAATGGCTATAGGGATAATGCCAAATCAAGGAGGAGATGCCGATCCATTCTTGGCTATCCAAGATATGGCTGACCCACATATCCCGTTCAGTTTCAAGATAAACAAAAGCTTTTCGTTGAGTTATGGCCTTCAGAATCGTTCTTTAACATCTCAAACTCAGGATTTCCGTTATGTATTATTCAATCGTAACGGAGGAATCAAGGAGATAATCTCTTCTGACTTTAGGGTTACCATCCCAGAACGTAGTGGTACATCCGGGCGTGTCACATGCAACATTACAAAAAAGCTGGATGACGGGGATCAAATCTTACTCTGTATGAAAGAATCTGCTTCCGGGAGCTGGATACCAATCAGGCAACCCAGAATAGGCAGAATTGTATTTACAACTCGTGAACTATCAGAATTGGTAAGTATTCACTATGTCCAAGATCCTCAATACCCTGATACCAGTTCCCCAGAGAAGATAAGGGACATCTCTGTAGTATCATATAAGGATTGTGCTTGGGAGCTACGTGGAGAGGATAAGAGATTGGTCATGAATAATGATGATAATTCAGTGAATGTTACACGGCTCGGAGATACTGTCTCTTATAGAAGTAGATCATCTGACCGAGAGGACCTACAATGCGACATGGTAATCCATGAGATTTGGCTTCCCACTGGTGTCTATACTTTACATCTCCGTAACCCTGCCACCGATGAGGAAATGGCAATCAAACTTGAGCTGTAATTAGTTGGTTGATCTATCGGATATGGAAAGTAATATAACAGAAGAACTGACACACTATGGATAAACACGCACTTAGAATCGGCGTTTTCAATTCCACACTGTCGCTGTTAAGGCTGGGTTGGTATACTACACCTTCCGGCAGGAAGGTAGAATTACCTTCGGTGAAAGAGGTTATGGCTTCTGCCTATATGGTGGACGAGCCCTTTCACGTTCTGACCGATCCCGTTGAGCCCATTACCACTGAGGTCCGGGTGGAGAACAAGGA
>CADBPU010000119.1 GCA_902796635.1 uncultured Eubacteriales bacterium
ATCGTTCATATTTTAAAAGAATAGATTATTCTCAAATTCTCTAATTCTTGACCTTAACAACTACTTGATGACTTTTTTGCCATTCACGATGTACAGGCCACCCTTCACAGGCTTCGTCACCTTACGTCCCTGCAGGTCGTAAACAGTGCCATTGTCAATTGTCCATTGTCCATTGTCAATTGTCTTGACGCCGGTTGTTTCATCACCTTCGAACACAAATGTCAGCTCACGAGCGCTTGCGGGTATAGCACCGGCAGGCAGCAGGGCCTTTCCAGCAGGAACTGTACCAGCATTGACAGGCACGAATGCATTACCCTTGAGACCATAGTATTGATCTGCCGTGATGTAGGTAGGAGCCAGCGTACCCACGAGCAAATTGCCAGCAGGCACCGTTGTGCTCGAAGCTGCGGTATAAAGCGTATGCTCCTCGTTGCTACCATAGAGGATAAACGGCACGCCACCCTTGATGGTACCTGTGATGCGCTTTAACATCACATTGGTGCCCTCCACACTTGTCACGATATATGCCTTTGCATCCTCATCCAACAGGTCGAGGTCCAAAGGATACTGGTAGCAGAAGGTGGCGAGGCCAGAAGATGGGATAGTAACGGAGGTAGTAGGATAAGTTTTGCCCCAAACATTAAAGTTCTTAACTTCCCATTTGCCACCATTGCCACTTGTTGGAGTGAAGCGGAAGATAAAGTGAACGGTCTTACCATCATATTCATCACCAATTTCGATGTCTCCAGTATTTGTCCAATTAAAATTGCCACCACCGAAATAAGTTCCGATTGTCAATTTCTTGGGTGTTTCATCGCCTTCCTGAACATAAACGCTGCATGCACTTGAAGGTGTGCTAAATGTCTTACCTGTATGGTCGAAGTCAATGCCAATGCTCGAATAACGAGACAGGTCGTAGTCTTCTGTCACCAAATCGTATGTACCACTCGTTAAAGTATTTTTTGTAACAGCACCATAAGAAGAACTATACTCCCATGCATCGTCATCGGCAGTCCATCCTGTCGGGAAGTTTGTACCACCAGTGATTTCCTCCTGATATGCATAATAGTAGTCATCGCCAACGGGTGTGCTTGTTTGAGCAACAGCTCCAGTCACATTAATCGTTATCACTATTGTTTCTGCAGCCGTATAGTTTGCCGTCTCTGCTGCCGAGATGGTCAGTGTGGTTGAACCAACAGCACTAGGCGTAATGGTAACGGTGGTTCCTTCAGTAGTCAATCCTACAATGCTGCTATTGCTCAGCACCTTACTGATGGTTCCATCGTAGCCAGAGGTTGCATCAACATCAAGGACTACGGGAGTGCCATAGGTTAGATTCAGAACATCGCCATCCTCAACAGGATCGGTATTTTCATCCAAGACAGTAATCTCTGTAGCAGTTTTGCTGGGGTTGGTAACAGTAACGGTGAACTCCTTCTCTACGGTAGTGAACATCTTGTTGCCACCAGAGGTAATGGTAACAGTAACAGTTGCCGTACCACCCTTCAGAGCAGTAAACTCATTGCCGTTTTCAATTTTGAAGACAGTTGCATCGCTACTACTATAAGTCACCTCTTCAGTTCCGCTGAAGCCCGTTGCCAATGTATAGCTGGCAGCAAGGAAGCCTTCATCGTCCTTAGTGACAGCATTAAGGGCTATGGGAGCGTCTAAAACGTCGGTAAGGCCAAGCGACAAACCCGCTGCACTGACAATAGGTCCACGGCTATCCTGAACGTGCAGCGTATAACTGGCTTCAGAAGGAGCCAGATACTTATCAGTAGCGGTGGCATTAGCCTTGATGGTGAAGTCACCTGTCTCAGTAAGAGTCACCTGACCCGTTGAGCTATTCACAGTGATGTCGTCAGAAGAATAAGTAATAGTACGAGAGCCATCAGCTGGTGTGGCCGTAGCGGTAAAGGTTGCTGTACCATCTACTAGCTCTACTGTCTCTTCGTCATTTGTAAACGCCAGCGTAGTAGCAGCCTTATTAACAGTAACTGTATAAGAGCCTGTGCTCTTCTCGTAGTCCTCGTCTTCTGCAACAGTGGCTGTAATCACAGCAGTACCACCCTTAACGGCAGTCACTTCACCAGTTTCTACATTCACAGTCGCTACATTTGTATCACTTGAACTATAAGTTGCCGTTCCAGCAGGAGAAACAGTTGCAGTCTTCGTAATGGTAGATCCATCAACCGTAATGGTCTGGTTACCATCGGGGAAGGTAACAGAACGAGAGGGCTTCAAACCAGTAAAGTTAATATTGCTAACCTTAGTTGTACCGCCACTTCTCTTTAATGTCACAGCGTCACCCGAGGAGAAATAATATACACCATTAACAGCAGTCTTCTCAGTCTCACCTACATAAACTTTTACAGAATTCTGCGTAGTAGTTACGGTCATCTTAAAGCCATTAGTAGATGTTACAGGAGATAAAGTAGTATAAGCACTAGCTTCATTCTTAATTTGCATTGCACTACTGTAATAGCCAACATTTGTCGAAGTAAATTTATATTTGTCACCATCAGAGGCAAGAACGTATGTTGCTTTATCTGTGCCATAATCTCCTAAACCGGAGAAATTCGTAAAGCTTAGTGTCTGCCCAGCTGCAAGTGTAATAGCATCCTTGTTAGCAGGTACCTTAGTATAAGTAGCAGTCGTTACAGTACTATAGAGTCCATTTGCATCAATCACACGTGCCTTAACGGTAGTGGTAGATGTTAGAGTAAGAGAAGACTCGTAAAGTGTGCAGTTCGACTTGTCGACAGCTGGTTCAGTACCATCTGTTGTATAGTAGATGGGACCAGTC
>CADBPU010000120.1 GCA_902796635.1 uncultured Eubacteriales bacterium
AGGGGTGAATAAAGCTATTAAAGAGTCTTTCTTCTCTCTTTTGTCTCAAATTGCGCTACTCGGTCGTGCTACTAAAGTTCATCTTCTTTTAGTAAGTCAGCGTTTTGATCATACCTCTATCCCGATTTCCGTGCGAGAACAATTGAATGTCCTAATTCAAATTGGGAATGTATCTAAAAAGACGGTTCAATTTCTCTTTCCAGACCTAGACCCTGAAGGAATTGTCATTCCCATTGGTAAAGGGACAGGACTCATTCAAATCATTGATAATGAACACCCCTATCAGGTATTACCCCTCCTTTGCCCAACTTATTACACGAAGAAAGGGATTTTATAAATGAGAAGAACTTTCTTTCAGCTCACGTTTAATGCTGTCCTAGGTCTTATTTCTATGAGTTTGTTTTGCTTCTTTCTGGAAGCTAGTTTAACCATGATAAATCACACCATTGATGTCAATGACTTAGCACACTTTGCTATCTTTTCTTGGCTTCAAGCTAAGCTAACCCTCATTAGTCCCTATGTTGATATGTTCACCAAATTAACAGGGACAATAGCGCTTAGTTGTCTGGCTTTTGAAGGACTTCATCGTATTATCAAAGACTCTCTATGGAATTATCTCAGCTCCATTTATCAAACGTTAAGGTTGCGACAATTTTTAAAACAAGATAATCAGTCTGAACCCCTACTAACAGCCGATAGTCAGAGTGTGACACACGATAACCCGATCTTAAAAGTCTTTAACCAATCTGTCTCCAAATGTGTTGTGGATATTCGAAAAGAGACTGTAACGGTGTTATTACACCTCCCAAGAACGCAACAAGCTCAGAAAGTGTTAAAAGAAATGGAAGAAGATATCAAAGAAGAAATTGCCAATCGTTATTCTCATTACTATTTCTCAGCACCTAATCGGGTAGGCAATCAGCTCTGGTTTATCGGAACCAGACGGTAAGGAAAAGGTAGGGCTTGGTTCACGGAGTGAAGACCAAATGCCCTACCTTTCAAAAACGGTTAATGGTGTCATGGGGTTACTACGACCCCCATGATATCATTAATCAATAATCACGATTTTAGATAGACTACCAAAATCACCTAAAAATTCTCCTGATAGATAAACCAATAGAAACGAGGTAACTGCCTATGGCAAAAGAAAAACGCTCCAACAAGTGGGCTTTCTTGCTCTACCAAGAAAGTGCCCCTGAAAATTATTTAGCCATTCTGGAAGACATGCACATCCCCTTTGTCCTCAGTCCTTGGCATGATAAAGATATTAATAAAAAAACTGACGAATACAAAAAGGCTCACAAACCTGGTGCTCACTACTTTGATTCCCTTAAAAGCTACTCCCAAGTTTCGGAGTTAGTAACGACTCACCTAAACACTCCAGCACATGTGGAAGTGATTATGTCTCCTAAAGGCATGTATGACTATTTCACTCACGCCGAAAACCCTGAAAAAACTCTTTATGATATCAATGATATTGAATCAGGCTGTGGTTTTGATTTAGACAAATTTCTCATCACTAATAATTCAGATGACTTTCTGACACTGGTGATTGATATTATTGAAGAGCATAACTTCTTGGAATTTAACAGCTTAGTTCATTATGCACGGACGGAAAATCCAAAATTACTGAGTCTAATCATGGATAAGACTTACTTTTTCGCTAAATATTTAGATTCAAGAAGATATGATAAAAAGAAAGATGAAAGGAAAATCCTATGATTAACATTGTAAATAAAGAAGACATCATCAAATTAACTGGTTATTCTGAATCCCAATCCAAAAAACTTATTAGAGAAGCCAAAAGAAAACTCGTCACAGATGGTTTTTATTGGTACAATAATAAGCGTGTTGGAAGAGTTCCACTAAAAACAATCGAAGAACTACTCGGTTTTGAGTTAACCAATAATCATGCTATAATAGAAAGCATACAGGAAGATACTGCCACTCGAAAAGGAGTTTAATATGGCAGTAACTAGACAAAAAAATAAAAAATGGAAGGTGGATATTAGTGATGGCTATGATGCTATAACTGGAGCACAAAAGCGTCACAGAAAAGCAGATTTTAAATCACGTAAAGAAGCAGAACGATATGAGGCAGATTATAGGATCAATAAACTACATCAAATAGGTCATAAAGAGAAAGTCTCCGTAACATATTTATATTCTCTGGTTCAAGAAGAGGATAAACTCCGAGGAAACAAGAGGGGTACAATAGACAGTCAAGAATCCTATTACCGTGTCTACGTGTCCAAATATTTTAAAAATGCAGATATGCGTACGGTTTCCGCCACAGACATCAAAGAGTATAGAAATTGGCTCACAGCTCAACCTAGCGTAAAAGGTGGTACGTTAACTAATTCCCATGTTAACCAGCAAATGATATTTGTTCATAAACTATTTGAGGTCGCAATCACAAATGAACTTAGACAGGATAACCCTTGTAATGGCTTACGCCGTTTACCACAGCGACATAAGGAAATGGCATATTATACACCTGAGCAGTTCAAGCAATTTGATGCACTGTTTACTAGGGAAGAATATCAATATCAACTATTGTACCGTCTACTCATGTACACAGGGTTACGAATTGGAGAGGCTCTTGCCTTAACGTGGAGATGCATTAATCTTGATGAAGGTTATATTGATGTCAAGTACTCAGCTTACTATCGCAATAACCAAGTCCATATTGGAACAGTTAAGACAACACAATCGAATCGTAGGATTTATATCCATAAAGCTTTTATTGATGAGCTGAAAATCTGGAAATCTAATCAAGCAGAGCTTTTAAATCGTTTCACAAGCGATACCTCAAGTTTACAAATTTTTCAGACATCACCAGAAGTTCTTACTGCTCCTAACGTTTCAAATTTTAGAAGTAAATTCAAAAAAAGAATGCCTAAAGATTTAAAACTAATCCGTAATCATGACTTCCGACACTCTCATGCTGCTTTCTTAATTTCACAAGGGTTAAGAAACGGAGAGGGGAGAGATTAT